>JAPLHH010000189.1 GCA_026389735.1 Chloroflexota bacterium
TGTCCAGAATAAGAAGAGTATGGCTACTTATATGTTCCATACGGGGGGAATTATGAAGAGGAACAACGTCAAGATGGTAAAATTCAGCGCTTGTGCCAACATCGGGAAGTATTTTAATGCGCTGAGGTCGGATTCTGCGGAAAATATATAGTTGTTCTATACGTTTTCTGAAAAAAATATACGATGTGTCGCAAAAACGGAAAGCAATTGAAAAAAAATTGTCTTGTTTTGCTAAATATGGTATAATTTAATTATAATATTTTACTTTATGGCAGTTGATATAACAGGTGTTGATAAACAAATAAAGGATTTGAAGAATCAGCTCGATTCTTCTTCCACAGCTGGCAGTAATAATGCGTATACGCAGGACGATGTATCTGCAGACTATAAGTTGCGGGGTCTCGAGAAGCTCAAGAGTACGATGTTGAGTAATCAGGCCAAGCAACAATGGTATTCTGAGACTCAGCCGACCAAAGTAGATAAGAATGCCAAGCCAGATGCCGGACTGATCGCCTCAGGACTCGATGCTTTACAGCGTCCGTTGCGTGCTGTCGTTGGAGGCGTAAAAGCCATCACCGGAAAGAGTGGAGGTAAAGGAATATTGGCTTCTGCTAACTCGAATATGGATAATGAGAAGGATGACTTCTCTTCTTTATTGAAACAAATGAATTTACCCACTCCAGTTGCCGCTGGTTTGGGTTTTGCTTTAGATATGAGTTTAGATCCTCTCTCTTGGGTTACCTTGGGTGGGGGCGCTGGTGTGGCAAAGCTCGGCAAAGGAGCAAGTCGGATCGGAGAATTGGGGACTGTAGGGTTGAACATGGAGAAGGCTGTGCCGAGAATGATTTATGGTGCCGCTAAGGCTGGACCAGAGGGTGCAGCTGCAGCTGTTAAGTCTTCGTTTTGGGACACGGCCTCTACAATTGCCAAGTTTATTCCCGGTTCTTCGAAGGATAAAGTATTCAGGAATTGGACCAGTGCTATTGAGAAGGCTGGAATTTCTTCTACACCAGAAGTGAAGCAGATCACCAAGGATATGCTTCTTGGTGCCAGCAACGGAGACAGTTTTGCTAATTCCTTGAATAAGGCAGTGGCAAAATCAGGACTTGGAGGAGATATGAGTATTAAAGGAGCAGTCGAAGAGGCTAATTTGCCGGGAAGGCTCGGGAAGATTGCCTCGAAGATTGATGAATTTAAGGTTAATACAAATACCAAGGCTACTGCAGCTAAGAATGTATATGAGGGGACCCTAGGTTTCAAGCCGGGGGAACTGATTGATAATATTGTGACGTCCAACGCCAATAGAATGAAATGGTCTGACGTTGTTAGGAATGAGATCTCAAATTTGAGCGGTGGAAACAAAGCGTTGGACTTGTTTAATTACGATCCGAAGCAGTGGTATCGTGTCGCCAAGATTAAGGATGAGTTGTGGAAGGCATATGAGGAAGTTGATGACTTGAAGGTTGCCAAGAGCTTGACTGATGACAAAATGAGGAAGGCGGCCATTGCTGAAAGCGTTAAGGCAGCCGAGGAAGGTTTTGCCAGAGCGCAACAAGCATCTAATGGCGACCTGTACTCCAAACTGAAGATGTTATCTCAAGATGGAGAGGATATCGTGAAGAATAAATTCAGTGATACTGTTGTAGATAGACTGGCTGACAAGGCGGTTGTTTTAGCGAGTGAGGGGCACGACCAAATGGATGTCATGCAGGCTTACAAGGAATTGATCAAGGGTACGGCAGAAGGAGACTGGGTAGACACGGCTATTAATAAGATGCAGAAGAGTATCAGAGACAACTGGACTGTTGGATCTATTAAGGCTGGAGAGAAGTTAATGGATGCCTACGAGAATATTTACAAAACATATATAGGCATCTTTAAGTCTACCAAGGTGGGTGGAAAATTTGTGTCTCCGGCGGCTCACGTTAACTCTTGGATGGGTAACCCAATCATGGCGCACATGGTCGGCATTGACGTGACACGCAGTGGATATTTGAATACATTAAAGGACGCTTATAGATTTTATAAAGGGAAGAATACTGCGGAATATGCGCAGAGAGTCTTGGGCGGGAAAATTGAGGATTACGCCCGAGACTATCCAGGTTTATTTACTGGAATGTATGGCTTCACACCAAACAAGATCAAGCTGTTGAGAGACATAGATGAGGAGTTAGCCTTGCGTGTGAAGGCAGGCCAAATGGCAGCGTCAGATGCACAGGCTGCTAAAGTACAGTTCTCTCAGCACTTAGAAGATATCGGAGAAGTGACAGCAGACGAGGCAGCTGCTATGCGTTCTGGCGCTAACTTGCAAGAAGCGACTGCAGTCGGAGAGACTGCGAGCGCAGTCAAGGCAGCGCAGAGCACTGTTAAACCTGGCAATGCCTTGAGCGGAGCTAAGGATGCAGACATGCAAGAGATCGTCGATCGAAGTGGCTTCGGTAGTGCTAGTTATATTGGCAATGAATTGACCGACCCTCAGATTACTAAGTTGAGGAATAACATTAAGCTTCGTGCAGAAATGAGTAGTGGACCTGAAAAAACGATGTATCAAATGTTTGATTACGTTTTGAATAAAGGTCCACAAGAATACGAAGTCATCGATCAATCCAATAGACTTGGATTGTTTACTCATTTAGTAAACAACGGATTGACTGAGCCAGAGTTGATGAGAGTTTCCAAGGTTATTAATTTGAACCCGGCTACAGACTTGGTGCGCTCGATGGAGAAAGGCAAAGAGGTGTTCAAGTTCGCAGATCTCAATAAGGCTAATGAACTTGTGTCTATTACTTATTTGAACTACGCAGCTATGCCTGCCTTTGTTCGAGCAATGAGATCTGCCCCGATTGTCGGCAGTCCCTTCTTCTCCTTTACATATGGCATGGGAAGCAAAGTAGCGCAGACCTT
>JAPLHH010000034.1 GCA_026389735.1 Chloroflexota bacterium
AGACGTGAATTCGACTATCATGGCTTTATAGATTTTATTCATAAGGACAAAAGTATAACTATGGAAGGCAGTAGCTACATAAGGTATGTCATGAGCTGCAGCAATAGCCGGCATGTTCTTCTTCCATGTAGTTTGTCCAATGCTGACCTTGCCCGCAGGTGAGGTAGTGGTGGCAGCACCAAGAGGGGTAGCACTTGAACGCTGAATTCCGGTATTCATGTAAGCTTCATTATCGAAACAGATATATATAAGGTTGTGACCCCTTTCCAGAGCACCAGATAGGGCTTGGAGACCGATATCGACAGTGCCGCCATCTCCAGCCATGGCCACAACTTTTGTTTTTCTAGAATATTTCCCTTTGCGACTCAGAACTTTTATTCCGGCTTCTATTCCAGAAGCCACAGCCGCAGTATTCTCAAAGAGGGTATGAATCCATGGCACCTCCCAGGAAGTATAAGGGAGTGGGGAGGAGACGATTTCCATGCAGCCGGTGGCATTAGCAATGATCACATTTCTACCTAAAGCCTTACACACAAGCCGCACAGCTAGCGCTTCGCCACAGCCCATACAAGCTCGGTGTCCCGGAGCAAAATATTCCTTAGTCGTTACTAGCCGTGGGACATATATGGCTAAGTTTTCCACTATTCTCTTACTCCAAGCATTTCAAGTTCATCGAGTTTCCCCTTCTTCGCCTTATCTAATCCGCGGCGGATCAGCTCCTCAAAGGCTTCAGCAGAAATCTCTCTGCCGCCGAGGCTGCCTACGAAGCTGACCACTTTTGGCCTAGCCCTTAATGGATAGAGTGCTGCCTGGATTTCAGAACAAACTGGAGCTGAGCTACCGAAAGACATGGCGCGGTCGAGGACGATGAGCACCTTAGCTTTGCTTACGGCCCGGCGAAGCTCGTCAAAGGGGAAAGGACGCCATAAACGCAATCTTATCAGGCCGACCTTTTGACCTTCCGCCTGCATCTTATCCTGCCAGGCCTGAAGAATTACTTTTTTGGAAGCTTTTAAGGCAACTTCTTGGGCCTTTTTAGCCTCGGTGTAGATGAAAGGAAGGCCAAAAGCACCCATGGTTACCGGCTTGTCGGGGTTGAGGGGATAAGGGTGGCGATATTCAGGAAGAAATTTATCTACTACATCTTGCTTTAGGAATTCAACTGATTCGATTGTGTGTGAGACGTAAAATCCGTCGATGTGGACCATTGTCGGGAGCAGGACGGTTGGGTCTTCAGCAATACGGAAGGCGCATAGGACTAAATCAAAGGCTTGCTGAGCATTCTCAGCGAATATTTGAATCCAACCACAATCCCGGGTTGCCATCACGTCAGAATGGTCTGTCCAGATGCTTAATGGTGCTGATAGCGCTCGGTTAGCTACTGCCATGACTATCGGCAAACGCAGCCCTGAGGCTACATAGAGTACCTCATGCATAAGTTCTAGTCCTTGGCTCGCGGTAGCAGTAAAAGTCCTAGCGCCTACAGCTGAGGTGCCCAGACAAGCGCTCATCGCTGAATGTTCCGATTCTACTGGTATATATTCGGTGTCTAACTCACCGTTAGCTACAAACTCAGCCAGTCGCTCGACAATGTGAGTCTGAGGTGTAATGGGATAGGCAGCTACAGCTTCGACACGAGCCAGTTTGGCAGCCTCAGCTATGGCAAAGGAACCCTCTATACCTATTCGTTTTTCTGCCATCTCTATTCTTCCTCAACCATCTTTATAGCTTCTGTCCAGCACTCACGGGCGCAAATGCCACATCCCTTGCAATAATACAAATTGGCTTCGAAGTAGCCTTCTTCATTCTGCCCAATGCAGCCCTCGGGGCAGAAGAGATAACAAATCCCACATTTGATGCATTTCTGATGATTCAATACTGGGCGCTCTGATTTCCAGTCCCCAGTGCGGTATTGCTTAGCATTTCCTGCTTCAGTAACAACGCAGCCAGGTAGCAATTCTCGCCACGAGGGCAATATTTCTGTTTCGAACACCTGACGTGGTTTTTGAACAACACTGCTAAGCTCAGCTATTTCAGTTTCTTCATAGGCTCTGTGGCAAGCATCGATGTTACCTTTAGCTCTAGCTCCGAAACGCTCCTTTAGAGGCTCTGTCAATGATTCGAGCTCGATTATCCCAGTGGCCTTCACCAGTGCTCCGAGCACAGTTGTATTGACAATAGGAACCCCAAGCGTCTCACGGGCAATTGAAGTAGCATGGACTACTGCCAATTTCCATGGGCCGCTTAACTCTGACTTTATGTCAACCAATGTCTTTGGTGTATTTATTACTACCATACCATCTTTCTTAAGTCCCGAGGTGACGTCGGTAATATAAATTAGGCCCGGGTCCAGGATTACCACAATATCAGGATTTGTTACCGAGACTCTGGCTCGAATAGGGTTAGCATTGCTCACGCGGTTGAAAACAAGCACTGGCGCCCCCCTTCTTTCCGGGCCAAAGCTGGGGAATGCCTGAGCAAATTTCCCTTCCTCTATAGCTGCAAGTGCCAGCAATTCAGCTGATGTTACTGCTCCTTGGCCACCTCTCCCATGCCAGCGAATCTCGATTGTTTCGTCTTTTCCTTTCAACTTGTTATATTTCCTCGAAGCGCCCCTGGAGGGACTTGAACCCTCGCACCCGGCTCCGGAGGCCGGCGCTCTATCCCCTGAGCTACAGGGGCTTCAGGTAATTTTATATGTTATTTCTTGATTTGGCAAACTTATTTCGAGTGTGATTAGACCAATCATTTCTCAGCGTCTGAAAATTGGCCTTTAGTACGTCTCCTGGAAATAATTAGCTTATAAATCTCGGCACCGATAAAAATGGTTGAAGCTGAGAGTATGGATACTATCCAATCAAGTGAGGTTAAGGTATGTACGCCAAACGTTTCTTCCAGGAACGGCACATAGAATATTGGGATAGTCATAGCGATGGTACCAAGTATCGCCCAAATAAGCCACTTATTGCTGAAGGGGCCGATTTTGAAAAGTGAGTATTCTAGAGAGCGACAGTTAAAGGCATTGACGGTGGGTCGATAGATAAAGCTATAGCCGGCAGGCCGTCAGTGGCCAGGTTGACATATAAAAGCTGGATGGCAATTAAAGGTAGGGTTCCGGCAGGTAAACCAAAAATCGGGCCGAACAAAATAACGACTGCCATAAGAAGTATTTCTCCCAGATTACAGGAGAGGAGGTAAATAAGATATTTTTTAATATTACTGAAAATGCCTCTTCCTTCCTCGACCGCAGCTACGATAGAGGCAAAATTGTCGTCGGTCAGCACCATGTCCGCCGCCTCTTTGGTAACATCTGTCCCGGCAATGCCCATGGCCACACCTATGTCGGCTTTCTTCAGTGCGGGTGCATCATTCACTCCATCTCCTGTCATGGCTACAACATGACCCTTCTTAGTTAGCGCCTCGATGACGCGCAGCTTGTGAGCCGGAGACACCCGTGCATAAACTTCTATTGTCTCCACCATTGCTTCAAATTGCTCCTCGTCTAGCTTATCGATTTCAGCCCCCGTTGAAGCAAGACCTTCTTTAAGTATGCCCAATTCTCTGGCAATGGCCACAGCGGTCAACTTGTGG
>JAPLHH010000060.1 GCA_026389735.1 Chloroflexota bacterium
AGTGGGGAATCTCGTGGCATTCGGTTTTGAGTCGCTGAGGCGGGAGCGTGAACATCGTGTACGGCTGGTAGCTCTGAACCACATCTCAAGCGTCGTCTCTCAGTCGCTGGAGTTAGAGCACATTCTGAACAGCAGCATTGCTAGCATCATGGATGTGATGAATGTTGATGTTGTGCTGATATTTCTCATAGATGAGGAAGCTGGCAAACTTGCTCTTCATGCACACAGAGGAGTTTCAGACTCGTTTGCACAGAGTGTCGGCAGTCTTAAACTGGGGGAAGGCTTAAACGGGATGGTTGCTCAGACTGGGGAGCCAGCGTTTATAAAAGATGTCTCAAAGGACCCGAGGCTGACCAAAATGGTAGTGAAAGAAGAGGGCATTCGGTCTCAAATTATCGTGCCCTTGAAGTCCAAGGGGAAGGTTATGGGAACTCTTTCTGTAGCAATGCGCCGCTACCGCCAGTTTCGTCTAGACGAAGTGGAATTACTCGCTGCCATTGGCAATCAGATTGGTGTCGCCGTAGAGAATGCCCGCCTTTATGCACAGGAGCATAAAGTTGCTGAGCAATTGCGGGCATCTGAAGAAAGGTATCGAGAGCTATTCCAAAACGCTCATGATGCTATCTGGGTTCACGGCATGGATGGGGATATTGTCTCAGCTAATGCTGCAGCCGCCAGGCTTACGGGATATGAAGTGGAGGAGCTATGCCGTATGAATGTTAAATCTTTCCTTTCCGGAGAAAGCTTGAGCTTGGCTAAAGAGATCCGAGCGAAGCTGCTTCAAGGTGAGCCTGTCGACCAACCTTACGAGCAGAAGCTAATCACAAAGGAAGGGGCTGAAGCTATTTTAAAGCTGACCACTAATATGGTTGAGGTTAATGGAAAGCCCGTTGGCTTTCAGCACATTGCCAGGGATGTCACTCAGGAGAAGCGGATGCAGGAGAGCTTGCGCTTCTATTTAGGGCAGATTACCATGGCTCAGGAGGAGGAAAGAAAGCGTATTGCCCGAGAGCTTCACGATGAGACCATTCAAGCTTTGGTCGTCCTGGCTCGCCAGTTTGATGACATTATCTCCGTCAGTAGCGACTTGTCTTTTGACAAGAGGCGCCTGCTAGACAAACTGCGGCAGCAGGCTAATGACATAATGGCCGATGTCCGACGCCTGAGCCAGGACTTGCGTCCCCCTGCATTGGACCGCTTGGGCCTAGTGCCAGCGCTAGAATGGTTAGCCTCCGACGTCGGGAAACGCTCAGGAATAAATGTTGAGGTTAGGCTACACGGTGTTAGCCGACGATTTCCCACTGAGGTGGAGCTTGTACTTTTCCGCATTGCCCAGGAAGCTTTGAGAAATGTCTGGAGGCATTCTCGAGCGACCAGAGCTGATGTCACAATAGAATTCGTTGAAAAAGAAAAAATAAGGATAACCGTCAAGGATAATGGTGAAGGATTTGACCTTCCAGACGCAACTGGCGATTTGGTAAAGAGAGGTAGGCTGGGCTTGGCCGGGATGCAGGAGCGCATCCAGTTGGTGGGTGGCAGCCTGAGAATAGAGTCCAAGCCTGGCAAAGGCACAACAGTAGTAATTGAGGCACCAGCATGATATAAATTGCTGAGGATGGGTAGGCTAACCGGAAGTACTTAGGCTGAAGGCTGCTTAGGCACGGATGGGCGGATGAGCAGAACCGGTTGTAGCGACTCCTCCACAATTCTGGAAGCTACGCTGCCATAGACCCAGCGGCTGATTCCGGTGCGTCCCTGGGTGGTCATGGCTATTAAGTTGATGTCCTCTTTCTGAGCTACTTGCAGGATGCTTTCGGCTGCTTTCCCAAGGATAGCTTGTGACCTTACCTTTATGCCGCTTTTTCCAAGGTTGGCTTTTATCCCTTCCAGGTATTCCTCTGCCTGCCGTTGTATTTCTGCCATTAGTATATCCCGATATTCTTCCCAGCTAGGCTTAATGGCAGGAGACCGGTCGGCTGGTAATACCAGGGGCTCGCTCACTCGGAGGAGGATGATTTCCCCGCCGGTTCCTTTTGCTAGCTCCTTAACATAAGGAATTGAGGCTTCTGAGAAAGGTGAGCCGTCAAGGGGAACTAATATCTTTTTGAATTCCACCTTGGATATTTTATGAGCCCTCGACTTCACTAGAAGCACAGGAGTGCAGGTGCCGTAAAGCACCTTTAGGGCTACGCTTCCCAGCACCCAGCGCTTAATTCCAGAGTGTCCGTGAGTGGAGATGATTATAAGGTCAATTTTGTTCTTGTCGGCAAATTTAATAATCTCATCTGCCACGTTGCCATAAGCAATAGCTGTAGATGCTTTTATACCCTGTGACTGTAGCTCCTTTGCGTTGAGTTCCAGATAAGCTTTCATAGGGCGGTTAAGCTTTTCGCTGGGGGCAGGGGTAACGGTGAATAGCATTAGCTCGCTGCCTGTATTCAAAGCGATTGTCTTAGCGTAGGGGATAGCTCGTTCTGCCAGTTCAGAGCCGTCCAGGGGGACGAGCACCCTTCGGTATGCCATTGTTCCTCCTTAGTTCTATGTGTGTCAGATTATAGCCTGTATGGATGGCACTGGCAATAGCTTTTTCTAAGTTTTCAATTGTTTGAGCGAATAAACCTGTGCTAAAATTCAGTCAGGGCTAGTCCGGACTACCCTTTTATTTACGGCTAGCCCTATAGGTGTTACCTTTTTATGTCACCCTGAGCGACAGCGAAGGGTCTCTGGATTCTTCGCTCCGCTCAGAATGACAGATGGGAGTAAGGTGGTTGAACGCTAGTCCTATAGGTGTTTGGAAATGAATTTATCTCGTCTCCTTTCTTTAATTGAACAGGTTCCTAGTTACCAGCAGCTAAAAGGCGAGCTGCTTGAGTCCCAAGGGAAGGATATCAAACTGGTGGTATCCGACGCTGTCAAATCATTCATTATAGCCGCTCTCCACAAGGAGCTGAACTTGCCTGTTCTAGTGATAGTTGCTCAGCCTGAAAATGCTAAGCGGCTCTATGACGAGCTCCAAGCCTGGTGCCCCAGTTCAGCTTTGCTTCAGTCTTTTCCCGAAACTGATTTCTTGGCTGGCGAATACTCTGCGTCTGATGCCATTGCGATAGCGGAAAGGCTGCGAACCCTTTCGGCACTAACTCTTTGCCGTGACATATCGGCAGATGGACGGAGTCCTTTAATAATAAGTTCTGCTTTAGCTGTGGTCAGTAGAACCATGCCTCGAGATGACTTCATTGCATCTCGTCGTGCCTTGAATGTTGAGATGAATATCGACCCGCTCCAACTTGTAAAGGAATGGCAGGCTATGGGGTATGATTTGGAAACCATTGTTGAAGTGCCCGGAGCAATGAGTCGCCGAGGTGGCATTGTTGACGTTTTCTCTCCGGATAGCGAGTTCCCCGCCAGAATAGAGTTCGTGGGCAATCAGGTAGAAAGCATCAGGCTCTTCGACCCGAAGACACAGCGTTCATTGAAGTTAGTAACCTCAGTGACCATAGCTCCAGCCAAAGAAGGACAACAGCATCTTGATGGTGACACTATTCTGGATTACCTGCCTGACGAGGCGCTGCTAATTACAGATGACCTTGATGAACTCAAAACTGTTATAGACAAACTAGACTGCGAGGCTGAAGAGTTTCGCCAGACGAAGGTAGAACGTGGCGAACCGGCACCGGGTTTGCCTATCTTGTCCTGGCCAGAATTTGAAACAAGGACAAAGAGAATCAAGCAACATCTAACGTTGTGCTCATGGAATATTGATGACTCCGATAAAGCCCATCTTCAATCCTTGTCTTTAGCCCCGGTGCCGAGTTATGGAGGCAGACTTGGGGTCTTTTCTGAAGGGCTGAGGGAAATGCTCAAGGAAAACCGCCGCATTGTCGTCGTCAGTCAGCAAACAAACCGGCTCGCTGAACTACTGCAGGAGCAGGATATCCCTGCCTGCTCGCTTTCGCAGATAGAGCAGGTGCCGCCTGTGAAATCAGTTACTTTAGTTCAAGGGTCACTGGCTGAAGGCTGGACTATGAAGGACGTCTTCACTCTGTTTAGCGATAATGAGATTTTTGGCTTTGTCAAACAACGGCGTTTATTCAAAAAAAGGCCAATACGCCATCACTGGTTTATTTCTGGATTGACGCCGGGCGATTATGTAGTCCATATCGAACACGGTATTGCTAAGTTTGCCGGGCTGACCAAGATGCTTAATGATGGCATTGAGCGGGAGTATCTTGTCCTGGAGTATGCTGCCGGTGATAGACTTTATGTGCCTACTGACCAGGTCGACTGTGTCAGCCGCTATGTTGGTGCCGGTGACCGGCCGCCGACCTTGAGCCGGTTGGGAACCCAGGAATGGGCACGTACCAAGCAGCGAATCAAGGAATCTGTAGCTAACATTGCCCGGGAGCTTCTGAATCTTTATGCGGCGAGAGAGATAATTCCCGGCTTTGCTTTCTCTCCGGATAACCTCTGGCAGCAAGAACTAGAGTCCTCTTTTCCTTATATGGAAACCCCTGGCCAGTTGGAGGCGGTTCAGGCTGTCAAAAGCGATATGGAAAAGCCAAAACCGATGGACCGCCTCGTTTGCGGAGATGTAGGTTATGGTAAGACTGAGGTGGCTCTTCGAGCCGCCTTCAAGTCAGTGATGGACGGCAAGCAAGTAGCCTTGCTGGTACCGACGACGGTTCTGGCACAGCAACACTCTACCACTTTTTGTGAGAGGCTCCAAGCTTTTCCAGTAAGGGTCGAGATGTTGAGCCGTTTCTGCACGGAAAAAGAACAGTCCAGCATAATCGAGGGCCTGGCAGCAGGTACGGTGGATATCTGCATAGGCACTCATCGCTTATTGCAAAAAGATGTCGTGTTCAAAGACTTGGGACTGATGATAATAGATGAGGAACAACGCTTTGGGGTGATACATAAGGAGCACTTTAAGAAGCTGAGGCGAGAGATAGATACTCTCACTCTAAGTGCTACCCCCATTCCACGCACTCTTCACATGTCGCTGGCTGGGATTAGGGACATGAGCACAATTGAAACGCCGCCAGAGGAGCGTTTGCCCATCAAGACCCATGTCGGTGCTTACGATGAGAGGTCTATCCGTGAGGCGATACTGCGTGAGCTGGAGCGGAATGGACAGGTATTTTTCGTCCATAATAGAGTTCACAGCATCGCTATGGTTGCTAACCGGCTAAGCAGCTTGGTCCCCGAGGGCAGAATATCCATCGCCCATGGGCAAATGCCTGAAGAGGAACTGGAAAGTGTGATGACGGATTTTGTTAATCACAAAAGCGATATTCTGGTTACTACCACCATTATCGAGTCCGGTCTTGATATGCCTAATGTCAATACCTTAATCGTTGACCAGGCGGACAAGTTAGGTTTAACGCAGCTTTATCAACTGCGGGGTCGTGTTGGGCGCGGCAGCAACAATGCCTACGCCTATTTCTTCCTCGACAGAGGCAAGCAACTGACTCCTGAGGCTCGGAAGCGCCTCAAAACTATTTCTGAAGCCACGGAGCTGGGTGCTGGATTTGCTGTTGCCATGAAAGACTTGGAGATTCGGGGAGCCGGCAACCTGTTGGGGGTGGAACAAAGCGGCTATATAGCTGCTGTGGGTTTTGCCCTTTACTGCCGCCTGTTGGCTGAGGCGGTGGAGGACTTAAAGCAGGGGCAGGCAGTAGAAAATAGGAGAAAGATACTCCAACCTCCGGTTCCTGCTGTAGCTTTACCTTTGACCGCCTATATTCCGGAGGAATATATCTTTGACCTGAGCACAAGGCTAAATTTCTATCAGCGATTGGCTACGGCCAAACGAGCCCAAGAAATAGAAGGCATAGCTGTGGAACTCAGTGACAGGTTCGGACCAATACCACAGGCGGTCAAGAATCTCCTTTACATAGTGGAAATCAAACAGCTTGCGATTGCGGCAATGGTGACATCAATTTCTACGGAAGATAGACAAGTTGTTTTGCATTTCGAGGGCACCAGAGAATTAAACAAGCTATCTCTAACACAGGATTTTAAATATGGAATTAAAGTAGGCAGCAGCCGGATAAAACTTGACATAAAGCTATTGGGCACAAGTTGGCAGGATGTACTCAAAAAGGTGCTTCAAAAAGTGGCTATAAGTGGCTGACTGTTTCGGCTAAACTCACACCCCATGGCGCCGTCTATGTCCTGAGGCTGTTTACTTGTCGCCCTGAGTCAAGACTCTGGCATGCTGGGAGAGCCGGGGACGATTTCTAGGTTTACACACTATGGCCTTGTGGTTCAAATCCAACGTGGGCTACCAAAATGCAAGACATGAAGGCAGGGCAGAAATGCTCTGCCTTTTTCTTTTAACAAATGGGGCACCTGCCCATAGGTGCCACCTAATAAAATATTTCTCTTTGGCCTCTACCG
>JAPLHH010000041.1 GCA_026389735.1 Chloroflexota bacterium
AGGAGAGGGGGAAAAGATTCAAGAGAGGGGCAAGCGGATAGGTTGCAGACGACCTTTCAATATGGAGTCGATTATGGATGATGAGATCATTTTGCTGGCTCATGGCAGCGGCAGCCGGCTCAGCCATGAGCTGATAGAGAAGAATTTTCTGCCGCCTCTGGCTAATCCGCTATTAGCCAAACTGGACGATTCGGCAGTTTTCGACCTCAGCGGCCGCCTTGCCTTCACTACCGATAGCTATGTGGTTAATCCCATCTTCTTCCCTGGCGGCAATATCGGCAAGCTGGCCGTCTGCGGCACAATCAACGATTTAGCCATGAGCGGCGCCATGCCTCTATACCTGAGCCTGTCATTAATCATAGAAGAAGGCCTGACTCTTAGCGAACTAACCAAGATAGTTAAATCAATAAAAGCTGCTGCTGAAGAAGCTGGAGCGAAGATAGTCACCGGCGATACCAAGGTGGTGAACCGGGGCAGCGCCGACAAATTGTTCATCAACACCTCAGGCATAGGCATCATCTCGCCAGGCATAGATATCTCCGGGGCCAATGCCAAAATAGGCGACAAGATTATCCTCAGCGGTACCATCGGCGACCATGGCATCGCGGTGATGAGCCAGCGCGAAGGACTGAAATTCTCAGTGCCGGTTCAAAGCGACTGCGCCCCATTGAATAAACTGGTTTCGCAGATGCTCGAAGTCTCTTCGCAAATCCATTGCCTCCGTGACCCGACGCGAGGCGGCTTAGCCACCACACTCAACGAACTTGCCAAGCAGTCCAAGGTAGGCATCAGGATAGAGGAGGATAATATACCGGTGCGCGACGGGGTGCGTGCCGCCTGCGAGCTTCTCGGCTTCGACGCGCTCTATGTCGCCAACGAAGGCAAGCTGGTAGCTATAGTGGCTCCAAACAACGCCGAGAGAGTTCTGGCCAAGATGAAACGGAACCCCTACGGTGCTGACGCCTCCATCATCGGCGAGGTAACCGATGAGCATAAAGGCAAGGTGATAATGAAGACCAGGCTGGGGGCGTCCCGCATCGTTGACATGCTCAGCGGAGAGCTTCTGCCCCGAATATGCTAGCCAACCCGTTGTCATTCCGAGCCCTTAGTCTGTCATTCTGAGCGAAGCGAAGGATCTAGCGAACTACTACCCAGAATATGCTAATCATATCAACCCCCCACCCTTTATCCCTCTCGAAAGAGGAGGGGAGGGATTTTCCTAAAAGAGCTTAGCCCAATCCCTGAGCAAAACAGGCAAAATCACCTTAGGAGTTTTGGACAACAGAAACATCTTTTTAATTGTAAATGGTCTTTAAAGATCGTAGAAAGATGTTTGTAGATATGTTCTATTCATGCCGTAGAGATTCTATGGGGTCTAATCTGGCAGCCCGGAAGGCAGGGTAAGTGCCAGAAATCACACCAATTCCAATTGATACAGCAAGCGCCAGGATAACGACGCCAACCGAAATTTGAGCATCAATAGTTAAGTTTCCCAGAGAAACATTGCGCATAAACAGTGACCCACCTACTGCCAGTAGCAGGCCAATCAAACCACCGGATAGACTCAATGCCGCAGCTTCAATGAGGAACTGAATTAAAATATCACTCCTTTTAGCGCCGATAGCCTTGCGGATGCCGATTTCCCGGGTGCGTTCCGAAACTGAAACAAGCATTATG
>JAPLHH010000117.1 GCA_026389735.1 Chloroflexota bacterium
GACTCACATTAAGCGAACTGAAAAGGTTAAAAGCGCTGGAAGAAGAGAACCGCCGCCTGAAGCAAATAGTGGCAGACCAGACGCTTGACAACCGTGCATTAAAGGAGCTACTCTCAAAAAACTTTTAAAGCCCGAGGCCAGGCGCACAGCAGTGGCATATGCCATACAACGCCTTGGGCTGAGCATAAGGAGAGCATGCAGGCTGATAAGCTTATGGCGAGCCACGTATAGCTATCATCATAAAGAAGACCATGATGACGCTCTACGGCAGAGGCTCAAAGAGCTGGCAGAGGAGAGAAGGCGATTTGGCTGCCCGAGGTTACATATCATCCTGAAACGAGAGGGGTTGGTTATTAACCATAAGCGGACTGAGCGAATTTATCGCGAAGAAGGACTGTCATTGAGGCGAAAGAAACGCAAGAGGAAGATTTCCTTCCAACGGGTAAAGCTTGCCAATGCTGATCGTGTCAACCAGCATTGGTCTATGGACTTTGCCTCCGACAGCACCTATACTGGTCGCAAGTTCCGAGCACTGGCGATAGTTGACGATTATTCTAGGGAGTGTCCTGCAATTGAGATCGATAGCTCTATTCCTGGATCACGGGTAGTTGCTGTGCTTGAGCGATTAGCTGAGATGGGAGGCTTACCTGAAGTAATTACTGTGGATAATGGCCCTGAATTTACGGGCAAGATCATGGACGAATGGGCATACAGGAGAGGTATTAAACTGAACTTCATCAGGCCTGGTAAGCCGGTGGAGAATGCATATATCGAGAGTTTCATTGGCAGACTACGCGATGAGTGCTTAAATGAGAACTGGTTTGCCAGCTTGAAAGAAGCTAAGGGTATTATCGAAACGTGGCGAAAGGATTATAATGAGGTTAGACCACACAGCTCGTTGGACTATTTAAGTCCTATGGAGTTTGTAAACAACACTGAGAAAACTCTAGTTTACAGTGGCCTATAAAATGGGGTAAGGTCACAGTTGAGTAATTTAATTACCTTTATGGTTAGTCTTCCCCGGGGTAGTTGCCGAAACAAGGGGAAAGGGATGTTTGTTTTAAGAGGGGCCAGCGCCTCTCTGAGACTCCCCTGACATCAGGTAACCATTGTGATATAATCTAAAGGGAGGTTATCTAAAGTGAGGTTATCTAAAGGGAGGTTATCTAAAGGGAGGTTATCTTAGATGGACTTGCAGGAAGCCAGAGAAATGATACCGGGGTTCCCTAAAACAGGGAAACCTGGTGACCCAACGGTTAAGCGGATAAGAAAACAGCAACAGATGATTAGCCGCAGGCACAAGAAAAGGTTGAGGAAAGTCACCGAGCCATTTAGGAGAGCTTGAGCGAACCGTTGGAAGTACAATAGAGTGTCTAAGAGGGGCGAAAGCCCCTCTTTTTAATAACTTCCCATTCTCCCTAAAGTAGAAGGGGATACAGGCCGAAGACTCTTTGAGGGGTGAGGTGGATTAGATAAGCCCCGTCTTCTGCTGGACTTCAGGTGTAATGGCATCAATGAACAATTGCCTGTTTTGTGACATGAGAGAGACAAAATAGGGTAGGGATTCGAATCCCTACTCTATTGAGTTATTGCTGAAGCCCGACCTGCTAGAAGTCAAACAATGACTGCCGCATCACCTCTAGCTCGGCTTTCGCTGCCTCTACCTTTTTGGCGTTTTTCAGCCCGGTCTCTTTCGAGTCTCGCTCTGGTTCGCTGATGGTAGACTAATCGCATTAGTAGGTCGACAATACCCATTTTGTGTAGGAAGTGGTCATCGATCTAACTGGGGAATTGCGGCCATTTCAGAAAAGTGGAAAAGCTAAAAGCTACCTACAGGCTTCTGTAGCTCTACGGCTTGCTACATGACCTTCAGATTCCGAGATTTTTGACAGGCGAGAATTGTTTGTGTGCAGCCTGCACATCCGCATCAGACAGGGTGAGATAAACCTCAGTTGTCTTAAGGTCTGTATGTCCCAGGCTTCTTCTCAAAAATTCTAGGTTTGCTCCATTCTTCAAGCTCAGAGTTGCGTAGGTATGTCTTAGTCTATGCGGTGACAGCCTTTGCTTTAACCGTGCTTTCCTGCCAATAATCTCAAGAATCTTCTGAATACGCGACGCAATTAAGGGATAGCCGTCATTCCTTAGGAAGAATTGGTTGCTTAGCTGTGAATCTGGTCTCTCCTCGCACGCATAGATGGTAAGCCAAATGGCTGTGTCCGTACTGATAAATACGTGCCTCTGCTTATCGCCTTTGCCGATGACCGATACGACATCATTCTTTAAATCAACATCATCAAAGCGAAGGTTGGCTAGCTCCGTTAGCCTTATGCCTGAATCGAGTAAAAGCATCAAAAGAGCCCGGTCTCTATCGCTCAGGCTCATCCGAAACAAAGCCCGTAGTTCATCTTCCGTTAAGATCTTAGGTAGCCTTTTTGGAATTTTCGGTGCAGACACCTCGGCTAAGGGATTATATTTGATAATGCCTTGACGTTGCATCCAACTCCAGAAGGCCTTAATCGCTCTCACATAGGTGTTGATACTTGTTCTGCTAATCGCGGATTGAACTTTGACGTTAGATCGCTCGGACCATCTCTTCTTATCTTGTAGGGATGCGCTAAACCGCCTGAGGTCATCGGCAGTTACCTTTCTTACGTCTTCAATACCACCTGAAAACTTGGCGAAGTACCTCACGGCACCCAATGTATGATTTATAGTCTTAAGACTCAAGCCTTCGGCTTTGGCAGTCAAGACATATCTAGGAGTGATAGTCACAATATCCATTTTTCGTCGAGGCAGGTTCCCTCCTTTATATCTATTGGAGCGGGAGACGGGATTCGAACCCGCGACAGCCTGCTTGGAAGGCAGGAACTCTACCACTGAGTTACTCCCGCTCAAATTACATTCATTTTAGCTGCGGTTAAAGCCGTTGTCAAAAGCGTATCTTTATTACTAGTTTTTATATTGGGGCATTGTAATGGGGAGATGAAGGGATTAGAATGAGCAATAAAAGCAGGCTGTGCAGCGTGTAAAAAGCCTGGGATTGCTATTACAAAGGAGGTTGATGATGAAAAAAGCTCGCTCTAGGAGGATTGTTCAAATTGTTGTGCCTGTTGTTGTGGCTGTTATCATAATACCTTTAATTGCTGGCTATGCTTGGTTCTACAATGTGACCAGGGCACCGCTGCCGCAGCACAGTGGAGAAATAAATGTAGTCGGGCTGCAAGATACTGTGGATATTTTGCGTGATGAGTGGGGTGTTCCGCACATTTATGC
>JAPLHH010000023.1 GCA_026389735.1 Chloroflexota bacterium
AAATGGTATTGACATAGGAAGACTGGGGAAAAGCAGCACATCTTAGCGTCGATACATTGATTTATTTGAAATTAGAATATAACGGTAAAGGAAAGGAGGACTAATATGGGATACTTTAGAATACTAGCAGCTATTCCTGGATTCTTTTTGAGTTCATTCTTCTTCATGCTTCTCTGTGGTGTTATTGCCCCCAAGCTTGGCCTGACAGGTATAGACTATCCAACGGCCATGCTGATTACCATTACACTCTGGATTGCGGTGGGTCCTCTGGCGACAGCGGCTGGTAGAAGTGGTAGAAGAAGATTGGACCATAATAGCAGTTAATTCTAATCCGGCAAATTATCACACGATTTTCATGCAGCTGGCTTGTATTCGTTAACCAGTGTTTTTGGCTGTTATCGCAGCTAATTTATTTTGCGACCATTTTCTCCGGTAGAAATCGCTGCTTTCTGTTCACCATCGCTGAGCAGGCAGCCGCTTTTACAGGCAGAGGTACAAGAGCCATCGCACGGTTCGATATGCAGGATAACGTCTACATCATGTGGGAAGTGAGCTTTGAAGGCACCTATTATTTTGTCCCCGATTGTATGGGATTCGCTTACCGTTAATTCTGAATTGAGTGCCAGGTGTATATTAATAAAACGTGTAGCTCCGGCTTTGCGCGTGCGGAGCCGATGGAAGGAGCGCACTGTAGGATATAAGGCAGACAGATAATTTTGCATCCATTGCTTTTCCTCTAGCGGAACGCTTTTATCAACAAGGTCTTGTGCAGCGTGCATTGTTAAATTATACGCAGTGCGGAGGATGAGTATGGCAACAGCAATTGCCACAACGGGGTCGATCCAGGCCAAATTGAGGCTAGGGAAAAGGTATCTCCCTAGCCAGATGATACCTAGTCCTGCCATGACCCCGGCTGAGGTATAAACATCGGTCCGCAAATGCCATCCATCTGCTATCAACGCTGCAGAATCGGTTTCCTTCCCGACTTTAAACAGTAGTCGAGATACTATGAAGTTGGCGATTGTGGATATAAGCATGATGGCTACACCCCAACCAACTGTCTCCAAAGGATGAGGATTTATGAGCTTACGTATGGCTTCATAAATGATCCAGACAGCAGCTACGAAGATAAGTAATGCTTCGATGGCAGCGGAAATGTTTTCAACTTTGGTGTGCCCAAAAGCATGATCCTCATCAGCCGCCTTACCGGATATTTTAACCGCGAAAAATGCGATGATAGCAGCGATGAGGTCCATTGCTGAATGGATAGCTTCAGAGAGCACGGAAACTGAACCAATGAGTATCCCAACAGTGGCTTTAAATAGCACCAGTACAGTGTTAGAGATGACTGAGAGTGCAGCTACCCTTGTCTTTTTTCTTTGTGTATCCATTTTTACATATAAAAAAAGTCCCGCAGGACACCTAGTCCCACGGGACCTGAAGGCCCGTTGCCACTTTTAAGCCCGGCTACGTCCCGAACCTATTGGGATCGCCTGCTCTAAGTGTTTTTCAGATTATAAACCGCACTTATAGCTTTGTCAATGCTTATTCTTCACATAGCAGGCGCAATTCATGATTCTGTCAGTTTTTTGCTGCGGCTCTTTGCTGCCTGATGGATTCTTCAACTCACGGCATTCTCAATGAGCTCGATGCGGGTGGCTTTGCCTTTCTGGTCGAGTTCGACGGCGACGAAGTCTATGCGCCATGACTCGGGCAGGTTCTTGTGTTGGGACAGGTAGGTGAGGGCTGAGGCGATGAGTTTTTCTTTCTTGGCGAAGGTCACCGATTCCTCGGGACTGCCGAAGCTAGCGCTGGTCTTGGTGCGGACCTCAACGAAGACGAGATAGCCTTTTTTCTCAGCGATGATGTCTATTTCACCTTCGCGGCAGCGGAAATTGGTCTCACGAATCTTGTAGCCTTTCTTTTTGAGAAAGTCACTGGCTAGCTTTTCGCCGATGGCACCGACTTCTTTGCGTTTCATCGTTAGGGTCGTTTTTTATATGGCGAGGGTTGTGGTTCCCGAGGTTAAAACCTCGGGGCTACATGTTTTTACATTAGTAATTAATCTCTCATATTTGGGCTGCCTCTCTTACCGGGGCGAAGGAATGGCGGTGGATGGGCGAAGGGCCCCGCTGATGCAAACAACTGATATGCTCCCTGGTGCCATAGCCTTTGTGATGGGCTAAGCCGTAACCGGGATGAAGCTGGTCAAGCTCTACCATAATCCGGTCACGGGTGACCTTGGCGATAATCGAGGCACAGGAGATGGAGAGGCATAATTTGTCGCCCCGGACTATCGGTTTTTGGGAGATGCGAAGTTGAGGCAGGCGCAGGTAGTCTATTAGCAGGAAGTCGGGCGGGCAGCTTAGTTGTGCGACGGCCTGGCACATGGCAACTTTAGTGGCATTGAGAATGCCGATGACATCAATGGTTTGAGGAGCGATGATGCCGACGCCGATGGCCACGGCATCCTGTTTGATCAGGTCGAAGAGGGATTCCCGCTTGGCTGGTGGGACTTCTTTGCTGTCTCGAACTGATTTCAGCCAGGGGAAGTTGGGTGATTGGGGCAGGATTACGGCGGCGGCGACTACCGGGCCGGCTAAGGCGCCACGTCCAGCTTCATCTATGCCGGCGATGAGGCGATAGCCTCGGGCGCTAAGCCCATTTTCTTCGTTCAAGCTTGGCGGCTCGGATATAGGTTTGCGGCTTCTAGCTTTCAATGGTGCCACCGCCTAGAACCTCGTTATCTTGGTAGAAAACCACAGCTTGCCCCGGGGTGACGGCAGGCTGTGGCTTATCGAACTTTATTTCGCCCGAATCTGGGCCGGGGTAAAGAGTGGCAGCTACCTCCAGCGACCGATAGCGTATTTTAACAGCCACCGTCATCGGCTCAGATGGCGTTTTGCCGGATATCCAGCTTACTTCTGTGGCAGTAAGCTTGGTGGCGTGGAGTTGTTGTCTACTACCGACTATGAGTCTGTTCTTATCTGGTTCTATCTTGGTTACATAGAGCGGTTCAGCGGTGGCAAGCCCCAGGCCATGCCTTTGCCCAACGGTGTAAAAGGGGGTTCCCCTGTGCCTGCCCAGCACTTCGCCACGACTGTTGACGATTTGTCCCGGGGTCGGGGTGAAATGCCGGCTGAGGAAAGCGCCGTAGTCCGAGGTAATGAAGCAGATGTCCTGGCTGCTGGGCTTGCCGGCGGTGGGTAAGCCCTTTTGTCGTGCCAGCTCCCGGACGTTGGCTTTGAGGTAGTCGCCCAGAGGGAAGAGTATGCGGCTGAGCTTGTCCTGCCCCAGAGTGTAGAGCATGTAAGACTGGTCTTTGTCCGGGTCAACACCTTTGAGTAGATGGTAGGCATCGTTGTAGTACTCGATTCTGGCGTAATGGCCGGTGGCTAAATAGTCGGCGCCCAGAGAAAGAGCGTGGTCGAGGAGAAAGCCGAATTTTATATGCCGGTTGCAGGCAATGCAGGGGTTCGGCGTCCGCCCTTGTGCATATTCGGTGCAGAAGTAGTCAATTACATATTGTTTGAACTCGTTCTCCAAATCGATGACGTGAAAAGGTATGCCGAGCGTTTGGCAGATAAGCTCGGCGTCACGGATGTTTGATGTTGATGGGCAGGGATGTCGCTGCTTCTCCGGCATTGCTTCCTCCTCAGACCATAAACGCATGGTCAGGCCGATGACTTCATAGCCAGCTTCGTGGAGCAGAATAGCTGCTGTTGAGGAATCGACGCCGCCGCTTAAAGCTAAAGCTACCAGCTTTTTAGACATGCTTCGAGATCTTTTCCGCCTGAAGTAGTTGGTTGACCCTGTCCCAGATAATTTTGCCAATCCTGGCTCTGGGCAAGGTAGCATCTATCACCAGCCAGCGCTCAGGCTCACGGGCGGCTAACTTGAGGTAGCCATCTCTTACTTTGTTGTGAAAGGCGATGTCTTCGGCCTCGAAGCGGTCGTTTGTCGTGGATTGCTTGCGGCCCAGTCCTTTTTGTGTAGGGATGTCCAGTAATATAGTGAGGTTGGCCTTGATTCCTTGGGTAGCTAGGTCGTTAGTCTTTTTGATGGTCTCCAGGTCTAGTCCGCGGCCGTAGCCTTGATAGGCAGTTGTGGAGTCGGTGAAGCGGTCGCAGATGACTACCTTGCCTTGCTGCAGGCTGGGGCGAATCACTTCGGTTACCAGTTGGATGCGGCAGGCGGCAAAGAGCAATAGCTCGGCTACAGGTGAGATTTCATCCTGGCGTCTTCTTTTAAGTACGCGTCTCAGCTGGTTGCCTAGAGGTGTGCCGCCGGGCTCGTGAGTCAGCTCTGTGGGGATGCTCAACTGGGAGAGTTTCCTCCACAGGGCTTTGGCCTGTGTGCTCTTGCCGCAGCCTTCGCTGCCTTCAAAAGTGATAAATAAACTCAAGCTTTCACCCTCACCTTGCTCTCTCTAATTCTTCCCCGCCATTGCGAGCGAAGCGTGGCAATCTCTGGGATTGCTTCGGGGCTCACGCCCCTCGCAATGATAAAATAAAGGCTCTTTTAGCCTTTTAGAATCTGTACTCTTCTTTTCGGTTCTTTGCCCAGGCTGTGAGAAGCCAGGCTATGGCGTTCGGCCAGGAGATGCTGCAAACGGCGGATGTAGGCATTCTGCGGGCTAAGTTCTACAGGCCCCTTGCCTTCTCTTACTTGGGTAATCGCTTTTTCGGCTTCTTCAATGGCGGAATTGATGGGTGTGTCTTTGTGTGGCCCGTATATAGTGTCAAGGCATTGTCTCAATTGGGGAATGTTGTTGCTTTTGACGGCATAGATGGGAATGCCGGCTATCTCGGCATCCCTTATCTTCTGCGGTTTGCGGCGGTAATAGTTCTTGGTGGTAAGTAATAGGTTGCTTCCCTTGAGCTCATTAGTAATCTCTAGGGTAATCCCTTTTTCCCTGGCAGCCTCTTCCAGTTTAGCGCGGTTGAGTCCGAAAAGATATATTCGAAAGTCCTCTCTCTTTGGTATTGGCTCCTTCTTGTTCAGGACGTGGGAAGCTGTCGCCTTATCCTTTCTCACTTCACCGTTTTTATCAAGCCAGCGGATTTCGGTTTCCTGAACGCTGCCGTGAAGAACAGCATCTGCGGCTTGGCCTACGTCCGGGTGAACAGTTACTCTATCTCGTTCCTGGATTTCGACAACTATATTGAAGGTGGGCGGTGCCTTGCGCTCCAGAATTGATTTCTGTGTATGCCGCCTTCTTGCCTCCTCGTCTCCCAGGGTCACCGTTTGAATGCCGCCGATGAGGTCGGACAGAGTAGGGTTCATCATTAAGTTCTCTAAAGTATTTCCATGGGCGGTGCCGATTAATTGGACGCCACGCTCGGCGATAGTCCGAGCTGCCTCAGCCTCCAGGCTGGTGCCTATTTCATCGATGATAATGACCTCGGGCATGTGGTTTTCCACGGCTTCAATCATCACCGCGTGCTGCATGGTCGGTGTGGGCACCTGCATCCGCCGCGTATGGCCTATGGCGGGATGGGGTATGTCACCATCACCGGCGATTTCGTTGGATGTGTCAACCACGATTACCCGCTTCTTGAAATCATCTGCCAGAACACGGGCTACCTCGCGCAGCATGGTTGTTTTGCCGATGCCAGGTCGGCCGAGAAGCAGCACGCTTTTGCCTGACTCGACAAGATCCTGGATGATTTTCACTGTGCCGAAGACAGCTCTGCCCACACGGCAGGTCAGGCCAACGATCCGTCCCTCGCGGTTGCGCATGGCCGAGATTCGATGTAGCGTACGCTCGATGCCGGCGCGGTTGTCGCCGCTGAAGCTGCCGATGCGGGAGACCACGTGCTCGATATCTGAGCCTGTGGCCTCTGTAGGGCTAAGGATTACATCCTTGTGCGGATAGCGGGCTTCGGGGGGACGTCCCAGGTCTAAAACTACTTCCAGTAACTCACTGTTGTCAGGTTGCTCAAGAAGCGCCTGGCGGATGTGGGGTGGCAGGACACCAAGCAGGGCGTCTAAATCGTCAGCAATTACCTTTTGCAAATATCATCTCCTGGATGGTGTTTGCGTGTCATCCTGAGCGATAGCGAAGGATCTCTAGCCTGTTTGCGGGGTTTATTCTGAGAGAGATTCTTCGGTCGCTCCGCTTCCTCAGAATGACAGGAAGCGGAGGGCTCAGAATGATAGAAGGCGAGGGGTTCAGAGTGACTGGCGGGATTATTAGATGACTTGTCTCCTGTAACAAGGTCGAGGAAATATCTGTGGAATCTCAAATCATCGGTCAGCTCCGGATGGAAGGCGCAGGCGAGCAGCTTGCCTTGTCTGACGGCCACCGGTCTGCCGTTTAATTGACATAATATCTCAACACCGCGTTTGGCTTTTTCGATTATCGGAGCTCGGATGAAGATGCCGTGGAAAATCCCGTTGCCCAGGGGGGGTATCTGCAGGTCGGCCTCAAAGCTGTCCACCTGTCTGCCGAAGGCATTGCGTTCTACCTCGATATCCATGACGCCGATGGGCTCCATCTCTAGATCGGGTACTTTCTTTGCCAGAAGTACCAGGCCGGCGCAGGTCCCAAAAATGGGGAAGCCTCGCTTGGCGAGTTTGCGTATCGGCTCAATCAGACCATAGTCAGACAGCAGTTTGCTGATGGTAGTGCTCTCTCCCCCCGGGATTATCAGTGCGTCCAGGCCATCGAGTT
>JAPLHH010000100.1 GCA_026389735.1 Chloroflexota bacterium
AGATTGCCACGCCTTCGGCTCGCAATGACACAGGGGTTTGCGGCGGATGGCTACCTTCTATCTTGGCCGGTAGATTTGGGTGGCTTGGCAGCTAAGAGCGCGCGAATTTCTGCAGGGGTTAGTTCACGGATGGCACCTTCCTTAAGGCTGCCCAGGCGCAGGTTTCCCATCCTGATGCGCTTAATGGCCAGCACCTGATAACCGAGATTTGCCAGCATGCTGCGCACCTGCCGCTTCCTGCCCTCGTGCATGGTTATGCTGTAGTTAAACGGCGGTTGTGATTTTATCTCTCTGAGAACAACGGGATAGGTCATGCCATCTTCAAGCTCAAAGCCCTTTTCCAACTTTCTTCTCTCGTCTGGCTTGAGCGTGCCGTCTATGTGAATCAGGTACTCTTTCTCGTGTTCAAACTTGGGGTGCGTAAGTTTGTAGGTGAGCTCGCCGTCGTTGGTCAAAAGCAAAAGCCCGGTGCTGTCCTTATCCAGCCGCCCGACGGGATATAACCTCAGGTGGCGATACTTCTCAGGCAGGATGTCCAGCACCGTCTTGCGGCCTCGCTCATCGCTGGTAGTGGTTATAATGCCCGCCGGCTTGTTGACCATCAGATAGACTGTGCGCCTCGGTCTGAGGTCAACAATTTTGCCGTTCACCGAGACGCGGTCGGTCTCCGGATTCACCGGATGGCGGAAGTCCTCAACCGGCTCGCCGTTCACCTCCACCCTGCCACTTTTTATGGCATCGGCTACACGCCTCCTGGAGCCAACTCCAGCTTCGGTCAGAGCTTTGAGCAGCGAGGTTGATGTCATATGCATTCGCCTATAAAGTCAAGGGAACTATTGACGGAGCAATAGCGAATAATTCTATAACTTGGATAGTTGCCTGCGGAATCAAATTGACAGAAAGGCACCATTATCGGACACTGAATAACTCTTGCGTGAATCTGACTAGATTCTCTGAATTTCTTCGCTCACCAATGGATCCAGTTGGTAGATAATTGTCACTTAGTACTTGGATTTGATGATCTAAGCCCTCGCCAGTTGGCCGTATTGTGATAGCTAGCCTTCCTGCCCCCAAGTCAGCTTCTATAAAGCCTCCCTGGGCATCAAGACTCGTAATGTCAGCTCCCATGTTTAGGAGTGCTGCGATGCATTGCATCACAAGATTGGTGAAGTTATCGCGTAACGTGATGTTGCTATGTCTAGCTTGACGGGAATTCTGCCCATTTCTTAGTCTACTTATGTTGGTGATTGCTCGCCAGAGCACCAATCCGCCGACAGTAAGAATGAATGCGGCTGCTAGAATTATGGGCCCAAAATTCGTTACCTTGTGTATCATGAAGGGCAAGTAACACAAGAGTGCTGCCCCATAAGCGAGTATCACGGAGTCTATACCTATTACTATGCGTTCAAGAACTATTAGCAGCCCGATGCGTTGTTGCCGCAAGTTATCAAGTCGGATTACGGCAAGCAGTGCTGCTACCTGATTTTGTGTTATTCTGACTTGCCCTTCGTGGTTGGTTCGCGCTCGAGAACCAGAAAAAGTAACGCCTAGTAGAATCTGCATAAGCGCTAGTAAAGTCTGTACAATTGCAAAAGCTAATGTAG
>JAPLHH010000015.1 GCA_026389735.1 Chloroflexota bacterium
CTCCTACCATAGCCCCGGTAATCAGCCACAAATAGATTCACCCCGATTTGATTATAGGCGGAGCCAATAGACTCATAATCGCTGGCTGTCTCGCCGTTACCATGAAAGAACAGGATATTGGGGTGCTTCTTGTCGCTGAAATAAAAACAATAGGAAATGGAAACAGCCTCATCAACAGGAATGGAGCCAGCAATGACATTACCTGCACTCGACTTTTCAAAGAAGTCCCGGCGGGGGTAAAAAATGAATTGTAGAATTTCCGGCCTGTCTAGCGCTTCAAGCTCATGCCACGGCTTAGCCATCTCCTACTCTGTATGTCAGATCTTTATATGGTGGTTTATCGTTGTTTCCACGTGTCATTCTGAGCAAAGCGAAGAATCCAGAGACCCTTCGCTACCACTCAGGGTGACAGCTAAAGTCTCACTATCTCTCCTTTGACCTCTTCTTCAATTGTCAGGATGCCAAAAGACTTGTATCCCGGCCCGGGGTTAAAAAAGAGAACGTCACCGATTCGCTCAATCTTAGCCCGGTGACTATGTCCGTATATGATGATATCCACATCGTCGAACAGCTCTCTCACCCTGCGCTCTATACCTTCCGGACCGCCCCACCCATGGATAATCCCGATTTTCTTGCCTCCGGCCACCAAAAGCTCCTTCTCTGGTAGCAAACCTCTGAGCTTCATCGAATCCACGTTGCCGTGGACCGCTTTAACTTCACCCAGCTGCTTCAGCCTTTCAAGAACTTGTGAACCAACGAAATCGCCGGCATGAACTATTAAGTCCACATTTGAAAGCACCCTGACAATCCCCTGCGGTATCTCTTCTGCCAGATGAATATGAGTATCAGAAAGCACACCTATTTTCATAGAAATTGGTTCCCCGCCTATTCTGAAATCTCAAACAAGCTAAAGTGGGATTCTAAAGTCCGCGCAAAAACTCCTCAATGGCCCGGTTCACCTCCTCAGGCTTTTCCATGAAAACAAAGTGCGCGCCGCCCTCAATGATAATCAGCCTGGCGCCAGCGATTTTGTTGGCAAAATACTGAGAATACTTGACCGGCGTCATCTCGTCCTCAGTGCCACAAATAACCAGTGTGGGAGCTGTAATCTGGTGAACTCTGTCCATGATGTCGAACTTGTCACAGCACCTGAAATCGTTTAACTGCACACGCACGCCTACCTCAGCCACTTTATTAATCACCTTCTCCCGCACGGCAGGGTCTGCCCGGCTATAGAAGGGTTCAACTAAATTCTTAATCCAGGTAGCTGGAGTCTCAATACCAGCTTCCATTAAGCTAAGAAAGTCAGGCCTCACCCTTAGTCTGGCTCCGGTGCCGATTAGAATAAGGCCTTTAACATCCTGTGGATAGTTCAGAGCATACATCTGAGCGACGGCACCGCCCATAGAATGCCCGGCCAGGACAGGCTCTGAATAACCTTTACCCAGAACATATTGATGAAGCCATTCGGCATAGTCCTCAATGCTGGAGCAAGGCTTGCCTTCAGGATGGCCGAGCAGGCTGATAGCTTCAGAATCAGCGAAATATTTACTTTGATAATGCCAGACCAAGCCTGTATTGCCAGAACCGTGAATAAAGATGAGTTTCACCCTAACACCTGCAAGACGCCCTGGCGAATCATCTTTATTGCGATAGCCGCCAAAAAGAGACTGACTATTTTGGATGTGGCTCTGACCCCTCCCTGCCCCAGAAAAGCCACCACCCGGTTAGCCTGAGCAAAAAGCAGCCAGGCTATTGCCAGATTTAGGATGAAAGAAACGATCACGATAATGATGGAGTACTGGTCGATTAGTATCAGCAGGGTAGTAAGCACCGCCGGCCCAACCACCAGAGGGGTGCCCAGGGGGACGACGCCCAACATGTCAGCCCCAATCGAAGCTTGAGTTTCCACCATCTTTCCCGTGATTAAATCTTTGGCAGCCAAGAGAAAGAGGATGAGCCCGCCAGCGACCAGAAAGTCAGAAACTTCAATACCCAAAAAGAGGAAAATGCCCTTGCCAATGACGACAAAACCCAAGCCTAATCCCAGAGCGGTAATTACCGCCAGGCGCACTACTCGTCTACGCCCCTTGGCCTTCATATCCTGTGTCAAGGGAACCAATATGGGCAGGACACCGATGGCATCCATAGCCACAAAGAGAGGAACAAAGGTCAAACCGAATTCTTGCAGAATTTGTAGCACTTTTTCCATGGCTTTCAGATAGGAAAGACGCCCCTACTCAGCCGTAGACTTGTCGCTTCCCTTATTATCCCCTTGGTGGACATAGGCAATTGAGGCTACACTGTCATCCTGTTCAAGTCTCTTCAAACGTACCCCTTGGGTAGCTCTGCCCTGAAGCGAAACTTCTTCATCTATAGGGATACGGATGACGATACCATTAGCCGAAATAATAATGATGTGCTGTTTTGGCGGGACGAGCTTAGCTGCGATAACCTTGCCCGTTTTTTCATTGACTCGATGAGCGATTACCCCCTTGCCGCCCCGAGAGTAGAGAGGAAAGTTCCGCGCACGGCTACGCTTACCAAAGCCTTTCTCCGTAACCGTAAGCAGAGCAGCCTCACGAAAGATGGCACCCATCGCCACCAGACGGTCACCAGTGCCGAGCCTGATGCCACGCACTCCACCACTGGTCCGAGAGGCCGGCCGTAAGCCCTTTACAGCAAACCTGATACCTTGCCCGTTTTGAGTTACCAAAATGACTTCACCTTTTTGGGTCACCACCTCAGCCGCGACCAACTCTTCATCACCTAAAAGCTTCATGGCAATAAGCCCGCTGCTTCTGACCGAAGCAAAATTGTCAAAACTGGTCTTCTTCACTATCCCTCTAGAAGTGGCCATAACCATAAACACGCCAGGGGTAAAATCTTTTACCACCACCAAGGCGGTTATTTGTTCCCTTGGGTCAACAGGCACCAAGTTAGCCAGAGCTGTTCCTTTCGTCGTTCGCGATAAATCCTGGGAAATATCATAACATCTAAGCCGGTAAACCTTACCCCGATTGGTAAACAGCAGTAAATTATCATGAGTATCAGCCACCACAAGATGTTTCACCATATCA
>JAPLHH010000014.1 GCA_026389735.1 Chloroflexota bacterium
GCCCCTGCCGCCGATATCCAGAGCAACCATAGCCAGGGCATCATCCATTGGTACCGCAGCATTCGCCATCCGGATTATGCCACGCCTGTCTCCGAGAGCTTGGTTAAAGGCTTTTCCCAGGCAGATGGCAACATCTTCAACCACGTGATGCTGGTCAGCGCCTGTAGCTGAGAGCTTTATATCAAATATTCCATGCTGAGCCAATTGGCTGAGCATGTGGTCGAAGAACCTGATCCCGGTGGTGATTTCGGATTGTCCCTTGCCATCGATGTTCAGCTCCACCTTTACGGAGGTCTCTTTAGTTTCCCGGGTTACCGTTGCTTTTCTTTCAGCCATTTTTTAACCTCGCTGCATTCTGATAAGCGCCACATTAACACATTTCTTTTAATGTGGCAATGAGCGCATCAGTATGTTCAGGCTTGCCGACGCTGATACGCAAGCAGTCTTTTAATTGCGGTGTATCGAAGTAGCGGACAAAGATGCCCTTCTTTTGCAGTCCTTTATGTATCGCTTTCGCTTTGCCGTTGAGCACCGAGCAAAGGATGAAGTTGGCTTGGGATGGATAGACTTTCAGCCAGTCAAGCTGGCTGAGCCTGGCTAACAGCCGTTCTCGCTCATCAACAATAGCTTTAATTGTGCCACGCAGATAGCTCATGTCCTTCAGCGATTCTAACGCGGCCACTTGAGCCGCGACGTTTACATTGTATGGCTGCTTTATTTTCATGAGATATTTGACCATATTAATCGGGAAAATGCCGTAGCCGACTCTTAGCCCAGCCAGCCCTGCCCATTTACTGAAAGTACGAAGGACTATTAAATTTGAGTACTTTGGAACCAGAGGTGCCACCGTTAAGCCGCTGAATTCAAAATAGGCTTCATCGACTACCACTACAGCGGCGCTATTCAAAAGCTCCAGTATTACCTGTTCAGGGGTTACATTGCCCGAAGGGTTATTTGGTGAAGCGACAAAGATAACCTTTGTTCGCTTATCTATAGCTTCCTTTATAGCTGCAACGTCGATGGAGAAGTCTTGCTTCCTCGGTATACTGACCACCTTCCCACCGCTGACGTCGGTGCTAAAAGGATACATACCGAAAGTGGGTGGGCAATTGATTACCTTATCTCCGTGTTCAACAAATAGACGCAGGACTAGGTCGATGAGCTCATCGCTGCCGCTGCCAGCTATAATATATTCGGAGCTTATTCCTGTGTATTCTTCCAATGCCTTCCTTAGCTCCCTCTGTTCAGGGTCGGGATAGAGGTGATAATAGTCATAATTAGCCAGGGCCTGTTTCACCCTAGCTGAGCAGCCATAGGGATTTTCATTTCCATCGAGTTTGATTACTTTTTCTTTGGGAATTTCGACACGCTGGCTCAATACGTCAGTTGGCTCAATTGGCGTATAGGCCTTCATGGTTTTGAGTTCCGGCCTCAATAATCCCTCGATATCTTCAGGTGAAATCATTTGAGTTCTTTCCTGTTGGTTATAATCTTATCCTGATTGCTTGGGCATGACCTTTGAATCCTTCAGCCTCAGCTATGGTTATGGCTGCTTGCCCCAGTTCCTTCCCGGCGGCTTCATCCAAAGCGATGATATTGGTAGCCTTGAGGAAATCCTCTACGCCGAGTGGGGAAGTGAAGCGAGCACTGCCTCCTGTGGGCAAGACATGGCTCGGTCCGGCGATATAATCACCCAGGGCTACTGGGGAGCTACCGCCGATGAAGATACAGCCGGCATGGCGGATTTTCTGGATATAACTGGCAGCATTGCGTAACATTAGCGATACGTGTTCAGGAGCATAGAGATTAACCAGTTCAATAGCTTCATCTGGACTATCGACCAGCACAATCATACCCCTGGAGTTCAGGGCTTCTGTGGCAATGGTTTGCCGTTCCAGCTTTGCCAGCTGTTTTTTGACCTCGCTGTCAACATTGCTAGCTAACTTGGATGAGGTGGAGATTAGGATTGCTGATGCCTGAGGGTCATGTTCGGCTTGAGCTATAAGGTCGGCGGCACAAAAGGAGGCATTGGCAGTATCATCGGCTACAATCACAATCTCGCTGGGTCCCGGAAGGCTCTCTATATCCACAGTTCCATAGACCATTCTCTTGGCTGTAACCACAAAAACGTTGCCCGGGCCACAAATCTTGTCCACCTTCGGTACCGATTCGGTGCCAAAAGCCAGGGCGGCAATAGCTTGAGCTCCGCCTATCTTAAAGATGCGATTGACCCTGGCAATGTCAGCTGCTACCAGGGTCGGTGGCGGAATTGTACCATCTTTTTGTGGTGGCGTGGCTACAAAGATTTCTTTCACTCCGGCCACCCGGGCTGGGATGGCGGTCATCAGCACTGTAGATGGATAAGCAGCGGTGCCACCGGGCACATAGATGCCTACCCTGTTTAATGGGCTGATTTGCCGCCCCAGACCCTGGCTGAGGAAACTAGATTCAAGTCTTTGCTTACACATGGAATGAAACTGTTTTATTCTGTTTGCCGCTAGTTTTAGCGCCGACACCAGCTTCTTATCCACCTTCTTATAAGCATCCTGAATTTCGCTTTCACTCACTTCAAGCGAGCTAAGTTCAACCCCGTCCAATTTCTTGGTATAGCTGAAAAGTGCTTTATCGCCTTTTCTGCGTACCTCAGCAAGGATGCGTTTAACTATCTCCTCCGCGGAGGGTTCTTTTCTCCTTGTCCTGGTTTCAGGTTTCGGGGGCAGGATAAGTCCGGAGTAGGGGGCTTCTCTGGTCAACAGGGGTTTTGCCTTTTGAAAACCTTTGACTACTCTCATTTCAGTTAGCCTCGGCCGCCTGACGGAAGCTCTCAACCAGAGAGGCTATTTTCTCTTTTTTGGGGAAGGACTCCACGCTGTTCCTGTTGCCGATAAGGCAAGCTGTAGATTGAAAAAGTGTGTCCATGATTTTTAGATTATGCTTGGCTAAGGTCTTTCCAGTCTGAGTGTTTTCTATAAGCAAGTCAGCATCTTCAGGCAAGAAGGCTTCACTGGCTCCCCAGGTAGGAATCAGTTTATACCGGCTGACGTGGTTGTCGTGGAGGTATTTGTCAGCGATATTTACGTATTCTGAGGCGACTCTAAGTGGTGACACCTTGCCATCCAGTATTAGCCGTTTCAATTGCTCAACATTGGCTACAGCCAGGTCCTGGCTGACTACTGCCACTACTTTTACCTGGCCGAAGCCGAGGTCAGCAAGCTCTACAACTGGACTTGAAGGAAAGCGACAGAGATGGTCAAGGAGCCAGTCTTTACCTGTTATAGCCAGGTCGAAATTCCCGTTGGCTACCTGGAGTGGCATATCCTGCGGTCTG
>JAPLHH010000156.1 GCA_026389735.1 Chloroflexota bacterium
AATTCAGCCCAAGCCATGCGACAGACACTGCAACTTAGGGCCCAACTTCATAGCTAAGCCAACTCCCAGCTAAAGCCCAGTGATATTTACCAGTCGCTTCACAGCTACACAACAACAGCCATTCAAGCCAATGCTCTGGCATCAGAATCACCAATAGCAAGCCAGCACCTGCAGCTGTACCTGGCAAAATTACGCTATGTAAAGACACTGCTGAGCGGGGAAGACTTGAAGAGGATGGGAATTCCCGCCGGGCCCCAAATAGGCGAGATTCTAGATGCACTTCACAAGGCAAAGCTTAACGGAGAGTTAAAGACCAGGCGAGACGAGGAAAAACTGGTTCACAGTTGGCACCAAAAGCAATCAGGCTAAACCACCTGCGGAATAGTGTTCATTTTGTTGTCACCCTGAACGAAGTGAAGGGTCTCCCCATTCTTTATGGAGCCTTATACCGAGATGTATGAGATTCTTCGCTGTGCTCAGAATGACAGCGGGAATTAGCTAAACGATTTCCTGATTTAAAATAGTGGAAACGCAATAAGCCTCTAAACCCTGCTGGTAAAGTCGGCGATACATTTCCTCAGCTTCAGCCTCACCATCCACTGTAGAGAACAAAGCCGGGCCTGAGCCAACTAAGTGAATGTCCGTGCCACCTGCTTCTTCAAAACGCCTCCAATAACCTTCCAGCCCAGGAAAAGCATCAAAGGCTACCTTGTCAAAAACATTAAACAAAAGGGATGGAGAGAGCTGCCTATCTTGAGACCAGATTCTCGATGCTTTGCCAACAAACTGCCCTTCAGTAAAGTGGCGGGCATCCAAACGGGAATAAAGTTGTTGTGTTTTGCCAGGTATTCTAGGCATCGGCGGCAAAAGCAGGACAAACCAACTTTGCATCGAAGCTGCCAAAGGCGTTACCTTTTCGCCTCTGCCCTCTATCAAGGCCGTCCCTCCATGAATAAAAAGGGGCACGTCTGACCCGAGCCTGGCTGCCAGTTCAACCAAATCCAAAGTCGTCAGCTTTAGCTTCCAGAGCCTGTTGAGAGCTGACAAAGTCGCAGCCGCATCACTACTGCCACCACCTAAACCAGCACCCCAGGGTATTCGTTTATCAAGTCTGATCCTGATCCCCTTCGCGTAGCCGCTGACTTTCTTGAGCAACTCAACGGCCTGAATAACCAGGTTATCCGAAGTCTGCAAACTCGGCTCAGTGCATTCAAAGGAAGTCTTATCAGCTAGCTCAAAAGAAAGGACATCACACAGATTAATTGTCTGAACTAGGCTGCGAATCTCGTGGTAGCCATCAGCACGCTTGCCCAGAACTTCAAGGACAAGATTAATCTTCGCCGGTGCCACGCATGTCAGCATAAAATCTAACCCTTTCTCAAAGTCTCCAAAACCTCATACAACCTCGCCCACTCTTCCAGGCTAAGCGTTTCAGCCCGGCGTTTAGAGTTTATGTTCGCCCCCTCCAGCAATAAGGTGATCTCAGCCGGTTTCATTCCCAAGCTATGAGCTAGCGAGTTGTGGAGTTGCTTTCGAGGTGAGCTGAATCCGGCTCTGACTATGTCAAAGAAGCCACCCATATCAGCCACTTTAACTGCAGGCTCTGGCAACAGGTCGAAGCGCACAATAACCGAATCCACTTTCGGCTGGGGATAAAAGCATTGAGCTGGCACATGCGAGATAATCCTCGGCTTACTGTACGCCTGGAGACTAACCGCCAGCAGAGACATCTTGCCCGGCCCGGCAACGATAGCCTCGCCAACTTCCTTCTGCACCATCACCACCATCAAAGATGGTTTCGGCGAGGCTTCCACAAAATAGCGCAATACCGGCGAAGTAATATAATAGGGCAGATTGGCCACCACCTTGTAATGGCTTGTTCTTCCCAATAGCTCTGATGGACTAACCTTGAGTATATCAGCGTTAATTACACGTAAATTAGCCAGTGAAGCTAACCGGCGCTTCAACAGCGAAGCCAGCTTTGTGTCAAGTTCCACAGCAACAACATTACCAGCTCGCCTAACTAACTCGACAGTTAAAATGCCCAAACCAGGACCAACTTCAATCACAGTATCTGCTGGAGAAAGCTCAGCAGCTTCAACCATGGTCTGTAGAACTGATGCGTCTGCAAGGAAATGTTGCCCTAGGCTTTTCCTCGCCCTGAGACCAGATTGGCGAAGCAGTCGCTTGACCTGAGCTGAGGGGAAAATCGCTTCGTTAGGCACTTAAAGCCTTTAAATCTCCTGATGCAAGAGTAACCATCGATAACCTTTTCAATGTAGCTACGACCATTTAGTGTCCCTTATTGCAGCGAGGCTTTAGCCTCGCTGCTACATCAATAACGTGAACATCAATAGCTTTCATTCCAAGTCGCCTTATTACATCATAGTGTAGCCGCCGCTGACGCTGATGGTCTGCCCAGTTATAAAGCTTGCCGCATCCGAAGCCAGAAAGACGACAACGTTGGCAACATCTTCCGGTTTCCCCAGTCGACGCAACGGATAAGCTTTAGTTGCTTTCTCTTTAATATCTGGAGTAAATTCTTGTGCTGCCAACCTACCTCTCCACATACTAAGGTCGCCGGCGTGTTCTGGGTCTGCAGGTATTGTAAGTCCAGGGCAAACGACATTGACATTTATGCCATAGCGACCTAATTCCCGAGCCAGAGATTTGGACATAGCGATAACACCACCTTTACACCCGGCATACACAGCTTGTCTGTATTCGCCCATCCTGCCAGCATCAGAGCTGATGCTGATGATCTTCCCATGTTTCCGATCTACCATATGGTCTAGGACCGCTCTAGTACAGTTTATGACACCCCAAAAATTGATGTTTACTTCTTTCTCCCATTCCGCCCGTGGCTTCTCAATAAATAACCGCTCCATACCCCAGCCGACGTTGTTAACCAAAATATCTATATTCCCGAACTTTGCGAGCGCCTCCTTAACCATAGCAGCTATCGAATTCACATTTGTAACGTCAACTTTGATAACTATAGTCTTGCCACCCAAAGTATTGGCATCCTTAGCCACCTTCTGCCCCTGAAATTCGTCTATATCGGCAATCACCACATTAGAACCTTCCCTGGCAAAAGCTAAGACTATAGCCCGACCGATGTTCGAGCCACCGCCGGTAACAACCACCGTCTTACCAGCCAGATTCAAGTCCATTCCAAATCTCCTCTTTGAGTTTAGTAACATGGGCCGTGCACCGGCTGTCGATTTTTGCCTTTTAGCTTACTCCAGTTAGCCAGCTCCGACCAGGTAGCCTTGCGGCACCCGGAGATAACTATTTACCGCTGCTTCCTTCCGGACCTGACGGGGTTCATAGCCCTCCGCCGCGCAAGACCCAGCCCTCAACGCCGCTTTACCGCAGCAGTCCTAAAAGACAAAAACCTCGAGCCGGAATTCAACCCCGCTATAGCGGATCTCGGGTACAGGGCACCGCTAGTTCCCCGTCTAGCACGGCCCAACCAAATAGTACTATGAAGGATTGAACTTTTCAAGACTATTTCGCCCACAAAATCGCAGATTTTGTGGAGTAACTACCAGCCCACGCTCAATCGCATAATAAGCGGTGTGGGCAGTCCCTGCTCTGCCATCCTTTTCTGTGTAGCTGAAATATCATATTCAACCCGATAATGATAGACGATCCTGGCCTCAGTATCATAAAGGGCATAGCTCGCCCGAGGGTCACCATCCCGAGGTTGCCCCACACCCCCGGGATTGATGATCAAGCGTTTTTTCCCCAACTTTAAGTTAGTTCCTTCTGGAAACATCCTGTAGGCTGCCCTATTGCCGGCAAGTTCGAAGATGAGCGGAACGTGGGAATGCCCCACGAGGCAGTAAGCTGTTTCAAAATAGGCAAAGTTATCTTGCGCCGCCTCAATCGATAGCAGGTATTCCCAAATAGGCTCCCGTGGGCTGCCGTGAACCAGCGTAAAACCGTCCTGACAAAGGCTAAGAGGCAAGTTTTGTAGGTAATCTATGTCCTCGGCAACTAACTGCTGTGCTGTCCAATGACAGGCTCGAGCTGCCACGGGATTAAATTCAGCGGTATCCATCTTGCCTATCGCTGCCCAATCATGATTGCCGGCAACACATACATGCTCAAATTGCCGCAAACGCTCAATGCACTCATGAGGGTCAGGACCGTAGCCTACCACATCGCCAAGACACCATATCTTATCAAAACCCCCTCTGTCACCAGCATCGCGAAGCACTGCCTCGAAAGCCGTTAAATTGCCATGAATATCGCCGAGGATTGCATAACGCATACCGCCTAACTATACCATCCGAAAGCCAATTTGTTAAGTTTGGATAAGGGGGTATGATAAAGAAGAGAAAAAAGGTAAAATATTGCTGAAGAAAAAGGCCGAAGACGGGGTGATAAAAGAAGTGTATTATTTTGCTTATGCCTCCAATCTCAATCGGAAGCAGATGACAGAGCGTGCTCCGGACAGCAAACCAAAGTTCATCGCCACCTTGCCTAATTTCAAACTCACCTTCACCGCACGGCCAGGACAGCAAGGTGGAGTTGCCAGCATAACTCCACATAGAGGCGAAAAGGTTTTGGGGGCTGTTTACGAGATATCCGAAAGGGATTTGAAGCGGCTGGATGGTTATGAAGGCTATCCTACTGTTTACGATAGAAGGAAAGTTACGGTTTGGACGGAGACTAACGAGCCAACAGGAGCCATCACCTATATCAAGATCGACCAATCACGAGAGGCACTGCCTTCGTCGGAGTACCTGGCTGTTATTCAACAAGGCTACAGGGACTGGCAAATAGTCTAAGCGTGATGGTGCTACATACAACCCTTACCCTACTCACTCTTGTGACTTTGTATTCTGCTCTATATCGATAGCCACATTGCAGAGGTCGGCAAAAGCCACTAAAAACAAACCGCACAAAACGGAAACCACAACCCCTCCTATCCCTATTACTGCCGCTCCCATCCAGGCAGCTCCGGCGACTTCGGGCACAAGGTCTTTTAAGAATGTGACGCCTTGTGCTGCCATTACAGCTGCCGCGATTGATAAAAGGCTACCGCCCGCACATATTACCCAGCCAATAATATTGTAAATAATGGCAACTGCTCTCAGCGCCCCGTATTTTCGAGTTGGCGCCTCCCTTGCCGTCGGCTTGGCTCCTGGTGTCGGCTGCGCCTCCAAAACCTGCTGTTGACCAGCGGCTGGCAACCTCATCCCACAAGTGGTACAAAACTGCAAACCGGCGCTCTGCGTGCCACAATTAGGGCATTTAACCATTTGTCGCATATATTATCAAAAACCTCTCTGCCGCCTCACGCTCCAAAAGGAAGCTTGTAATTGAAGCCAAGAACCATAACCACAAAGACAATAAGATAGATTAGGCCGCCAATTAACAGCCCCAGTACCACCATCCGCCACCACAGGCCCCAGGCCAGACCCCAGGTAGGCTTGACTTCGACCTGCTGGCGAAGGGCAACAGGGCTCACAACTCTGGCAGGCACCTCCTGAGCCATAGCAACCAATCTCGCCCCGCAATTTCCACAAAACTGCTGCCCGGCGAGATTCTGCAAGCCACAGCTAGGACACTTAATCTTTGGTTGCTGTGGTACCTCAGTAACCAATTTCGCTCCGCATTTCCCACAGAACTGTTGTCCTGCAGGGTTTTCCATACCACAGTTAGGGCATTTGACCATCTGCTGCATATCACTCACCTCCTTACCTATTTAATCGCATTATATAACTTGCATT
>JAPLHH010000261.1 GCA_026389735.1 Chloroflexota bacterium
ATTCCGAAGCTTTTACAAGTGCATGTACGATCTGGCTATCGGTCCGTTGTCAGATACGCAATTTATTATTGTCGACAAGGAATTCTTCGAGCCTGATCCAGGGGTTAACGTACAGATTACCAGCAGGTTCATGTCTCCAGATAACCCTCTCATTTCATACTATCGGGGACCATAGCCGATGGCCAGAAGCCAATATAATTGAGAGAGAATCGCTGATTTAATAGGTAATATTCGCTTGAAATGTATAGGTAGCTTTAACCCTTGACAACAATTCGCCCATAAGTTATACTTATAGGTAAGTATTATGCAAAGAGGTGAATAGTGGCAAAGGTAACAATAACGAAGCTAAAATGTGAGCGCTGTGGTCATAGTTGGGTGCCCCGGAAGGCAGATATAACTATCTGCCCTAAATGCAAATCGCCCTACTGGAATAAGCCACGAATAAAGGAGGCTCGGAAGTGAGAGCAGCAATTTATACCAGAGTTAGTACAGAAAAACAGGCTGAGAAATATGGTATCCCCAGCCAGATTGAAGCACAAAGGAAAAGGTGTCTGGAAAAGGGCTGGACTCCCGTAATTGACGGAGATAAAGACGCTTTCATTGATGACGGCTACAGCGGGGCCGAACTTGATAGGCCGGCCTTGAATCGTTTACGCCAGGCAGCTAAAGAAGGCCGAGTTGATGTAGTTCTATCCTACGACCCGGACAGGCTTTCCCGAAAGCTCTACCACCAGATGATTCTGGCCGAAGAGTTTGAGAAGCAGGGAATCAAGCTGGAGTTCGTCACGCAAGATATGGGTACCTCACCTGAGGACAGGATGTTTTTCAACATGAGGGGACTGGTAGCTGAGTACGAGCGGGAAAAGATAAGGGAGCGCACCATAAGAGGCAGCCGTGAGAAGGCCAGGCAGGGCAAAGTAGTCAGCGCCGGGGTCGTACCCTTCGGCTTCCGTTACAACAAAGAAAAGGCTACATTGGAAGAGGACTCTGAGAAAGCCCAGACATTAAGATTGATTTTTACACCTTTGCCAATGAGAACCTGTCGCTTCAGCGCTTGGCAGACAGGCTTAACCGCCTGCGAGTACCAACTCCTAAAGGTGGAGATAGATGGCGGGCCAGTACCCTGAGCATCATGCTGAGGAACGAGGTTTACATAGGCAAAATGCATCAATTCAGGCAGTATCGTGTTGAGCCCAGGTTACGGCGTCAGCCTTCAACGAGAAATAAAAAGACGTCTCATGTTCTACGTCCCAGGGAGGAATGGATAACTGTAGAGGTGTCTTCGCTGGTTCCGAATGAATTGTTTGAAGCCGTACAGAGAAAGCTTAAAACGAATGCGGAATTGTCCAGAAGAAACACGAAGAGAGAATATCTGTTATCCGGTCTTTTGTATTGCTCTCAATGTGGTGGCCGAATGGGTGGGCATACCATGCGTAGTATCGCTTACTACCATTGTTATCGTAAATACAATCCAGGTAATATTCCACTTAAGCCAGATGGTGAGCCCCAGCCTTGCTCGTGCCCTGAGGTTAGAGCTGATTCGGTAGAACCGGTAGTCTGGGACACAATTTGCCAGCTTATCAAGAACCCAGAATTTCTCATTGAGGAGCTTCATAAGCGCAATGTGGATAATTCACAGACAAAGGAAATCATGGAACGTGAACTGCTACTCTGCCAGGCGAGGCTAAAGGCGATACCGGATGAGCAGAGGCGGTTAGTGGAAGGCTACCGTAAAGGTTTATATGCCGATTTCATGATGCGTGAGGATATGGAGCTAATCCACAAGGAACAAGGTGAATTAGAGAAGCGCAGGGCAGAACTAGAAAGGCAGTTTGCCCAAAGGCAACTGACGGAAAGCCAGGAGGAAAGGATTAGAAGCTTTGCCGAGAAGATTTGTACAGGGTTGGACACCTTGGACTTCGCTGGTAGGCAAGAATTGATGAGGCTTCTAGTTGAGAAGGTACTTTTCGACGGGCAAGGCGTTGAGATTCAAACCATTATTCCTGTAGGTGAGCAATTGCATCCAATACATCGAGGGGGATAAAGGGGGTGGATTTTATTATTCCTACAAGGGGTGAGGTTGAAAAACGCCAAACATTTTTAACGGAGAGTCTTAGCTTACAGTGCGTTATAAATGCTATAATTCAACTGTATGGACATCCTCGCCGAGCTTAATCCCGCCCAGAGAGAAGCCGTAGAGGCCATCAACGGGCCGGTGCTTATCCTGGCCGGGCCGGGCAGCGGCAAGACCCG
>JAPLHH010000296.1 GCA_026389735.1 Chloroflexota bacterium
GGAACGAGATTTCTGCCCTTTACAGCCTCGTCCTGAATAACTGCCATGCCCGCTGCCATCGCCACGCCCCACGCGTTTTCTCTTGTGCTTGGCACCTGCTGGAGATTTTAAATCATGCTGCTGCATCGGTGATCACTTCCACTTTAACTAAATGATTGACTTTAGATATCATACCTCTAACCGGAGGAGAATCTTCATGCTCCACCGTCTCATTAAGGCGATGAAAGCCTAAAGCTTTCAAGGTTCGTCTTTGCTCCTTGGCATAGCCAATATCGCTCTTTATCCATTTGATACGCAGCTTAGCCACTCGACTCAGCCTCCTTAATCTCAAGCTCAGCTTTGCGCCTTGCTACGGCCTCCTCAGGCTTCCTAAGGCTAGCTAAAGCCAACACAGTCGCTCTGACTACATTAACAGGATTAGAGCTACCTAGAGACTTGCTAAGGACATCCTTTATACCTGCAGCTTCAAGCACTGAGCGAACACTGCTGCCAGCGATGACTCCAGTTCCAGGCGACGCCGGTTTAAGCAAGACCTTCGCCGCTCCTGACTTAGCCAGAACCTCATGTGGTATAGTAGTCCCTGACATAGTTACCTTGTAAAGTCCCTTCCGTGCAATGACACCAGCCTTACGAATTGCTTCCGGTACCTCCTTGGCCTTACCTAAGCCAATCCCCACGTGTCCGTTGCCATCACCAACAACTACTAGAGCCCTAAAACGAAGACGCTTACCACCTTTGACAACCTTAGTTACCCGGTTAAGTGACACTAGCTTCTCGCTAAGGTCAAGCTCGCTGGCGTCAACTTTGGTTCTCTCTTCAATTAGCTTCTTAATCGCTTTCATCTTAAACCTCAAAAGTCTAGGCCAGCTTTCCTGGCAGCTTCCGCTAAAGCTTTAACTCGTCCATGATACTTATAGCCGCCCCTGTCAAAAGCTATCTGTTTAATCCCCTTATTCAAGGTACGCTGAGCCACAAGGGAGCCAACCAGCTCAGCGCTTTCTGTTTTTCTCTTTCCTGTGATTTTGTCCATTATCTCTGCGTCCAAACTGCTCGCCGAAACCAGAGTATGCCCCGCAGAATCATCTACAACCTGAGCATAAATATGATTCAAGCTGCGAAAAACGCAAAGCCTTGGCCTCGTCGCTGTACCGCTTACCCTGGCTCTAACCCGAACGTGACGTCGCTTTCGCGCTAACCTTGTATCTGTTCTAACCGCCAATTTTTATCCTTTCAGTGTTGCCTTGCCCGCTTTGCCCGGTTTGAGACGGAGCCTCTCACCGGCATACTTGACACCCTTGCCTTTATAAGAGTCTGTAGGCCGTATAGCTCTAATTTGAGCCGCTGTCTCACCCACAAGCTCCTTATCAATACCAGTAATCCGGATGCGGTTTGTCCCTTCCACCACAATTTCTATGCCAGCTGGTGGGGAAAAATCTACCGGATGGCTGAACCCAATTTGCAGCGATAGTTTATTCCCGGCTTTCTGCGCCCGGTAACCAACACCACTCAACTCTAGAACCTTTTCAAAACCTTTAGTAACGCCCTCAACCATGTTAGCCAAAAGGCTACGAGTCAATCCGTGTAAAGCACGATGATTTCTATTATCAGTAGGTCGCGCCACTATCAGATTTCCATCCTTCAACATAATGGAAATATCGGGGTGAAATGAGCGTGCCAGCTTACCCTTACCCCCCTCCACAATCACTTCATTGCCCTTAATATTAACTTTGACACCTTGAGGCACAGGTATAGGCAATAATCCTATTCGAGACATAGACTCGCCTCCGAAAGTCCACTTACCAAACATAACATAACATTTCACCACCGAAATTTCGGCGCCATGCCTCTTGCCCGGTCATGAGTCCTTTGGATGTGGACAAAATAGCAACACCAAGCCCACCGTAGACACGAGGAATTTCCTTACGGCCAGCATATAGTCTAAGACCTGGCTTGCTAACCCTCTCCAAACCGGCAATGGCAGGACGTCCGTTTATATACTTTAATGATATCTTAATCATTCGTTGTGGCTTACCCCTGAGAACAGTATAATCAGTTATAAAGCCCTCATCTTTGAGTATTTTTGCGATAGAGAGCTTAATCCTGGACGCTGGCATGGGCACACTATCATGGTGCACCATGATTGCGTTGCGAATTCGAGTTAACATATCAGCGATGGGGTCAGTTACCATGGACTTATGCCTCCAGCACTTTCAATCACCAGCTTGATTTTCTCACTCCAGGAATTTCACCTTTTAAAGCCAGCTGTCGAAAGCAAATACGACACAGACCAAATTTGCGTATATAGGCACGGGGCCTACCACACAACTTGCATCGATTCCGATGCTGCACCCTATACTTTGGAGGGCGCTTCGATTTCAGAACTTTAGATAACTTTGCCATTTTATCGAGAACTTAACTCCTTCTAAAAGGCATACCTAGAGACTCGAGTAAACTCCTGCCTTCCTCATTGCTAGTTGCAGTAGTAACGATGATTATTTCAAATCCCCGCAGCTTATCCACCTTATCATAATCAATCTCAGGGAAAACTACCTGCTCCTTAATTCCTAAGGTATAGTTGCCTTCACCATCAAATGAATCGCGGGATATTCCTTGAAAATCCCTGATCCGTGCCAGAACAACACTAACGAGCTTATCAAAGAAGTCGTACATTCGCCTGCCCCGCAACGTCACCATCATACCGATAGGCATGCCGGCTCTGAGTTTAAAAGCGGCGATAGACTTTTTAGCTCGTGTCATTACTGGATGCTGCCCCGAAATAGCCACCAAATCCTTCTCAGCTCCTTCTAAAGCCTTAGGGTTTTGTATCGCTTCGCCCAAACCGATATTTAGCACGACTTTATTAAGCCTCGGCACTTGCATCACATTCTTATACCCGAACTTACGCATTAGTTCAGGCACTACTTCTTTCTCATACTTTTCCTTCAACCGTGACATCCTTAAAATGCACCTTTCAATTAATCGAGCACTTCATGACAGGAGCGACAAATTCGCGCTTTTCTACCATCACCAAGAAAATGGGAGCCAACCCGAGCTGGCTTGTTACATTTATTGCAAATTAACATGACGTTTGATATATCGAGCGGTGCTTCTAGCTCAATTATGCCAGCCTGCCTGGCTGCGCCGCGAGCTCGGGAATGGCGCTTAATCATATTAACACCTTCGATTATCACCTTGTCGTTCCTAGGCAAAGCCTTTCGTACCTTACCCTTCTTCCCCCTGTCTTTGCCGGCGATAACGAGAACCGTATCATTCTTTCTAATCTTCATTTCATAGAACCTCAGGAGCTAAAGATATTATCTTCATAAAATTCTTGTCTCGGAGCTCTCTAGCTACCGGACCAAAAATGCGAGTACCTCTAGGGTTGTTTTTATCATCCAAGATAACCGCAGCATTCTCATCAAATCTAATATAAGAGCCATCCGGGCGATGATGCTGTTTAGTTATGCGCACAACCACCGCCCGAACCACCTCGCCCTTTTTTACAACACCGCCAGGTATGGCTCGCTTTACTGTACCTACAAAAACATCACCAACAGTGGCATATCTTCTCCGCGTGCCACCAGGCACGTTGATGCACATAATCTGCCGAGCTCCAGTATTATCTGCTACCTTAAGTCTAGTATAAGGCTGAATCATTATCCTTATCTCTTTAGATTATCTCAGCAGGCTCGACCTCAACTACTTCCTTCCTGCTTATTATCTCTGCCACTCGCCAGCGCTTTTCCTTAGACAAAGGGCGAGTCTCAATAATCTTCACTACATCACCGACCTTACAGGCATTAGCTTCATCATGGGCCTTGAATTTAGAAGTATGTCTGACCACCTTCTTGTAAAGAGGATGACGCCTTAAACTCTCCACCAACACCACCACCGTTTTATCCATCTTATCGCTTATTACCGTGCCGGTTCTGGTCTTTCGTTTCGTTTTCATAAACTATCCTATGCCAAGCTCCCTCTGTCTTATTACGGTCTGGATTCTGGCGATTCTTCTCTTAACTTTAGGCAACTCGCGGTGATTAGCCAACTGTCGAGTAGCCAGGCGAAGTCGTAAGTTAAAAAGCTCCTGGTGAGCTTCCCCAAACCGCTTCAATAATTCCGCGTCGCCCAGAGAACGAATCTCATCGATTTTCAACTTTTCGCCTCTTCCTTAACCGTTTCTTTTACTACAAACCTAGCAGTAATAGGTAGCTTATAAGAAGCCAAATGTAATGCCTCACGAGCCACATTTTCTTTTATGCCACCTATCTCAAATAGCATTCTTCCTGGTCTGACTACAGCTACCCAGTGGTCTGGAGAACCTTTGCCGCTGCCCATCCTCGTCTCCGCTGGCTTTTTGGTTACCGGCTTATCCGGAAAGACGCGAATCCACATCTGACCACCACGACGTAGATAGCGAACTATGACACGGCGAGCAGCTTCAATCTGCCTAGCTGTTATCCATGCCGCTTCCTGAGCCTGCAACCCGAACTCACCAAAGGCAATAGTGCTTCCGGCTTGTGCCTTGCCTCTTAATTGCCCTCGATGAACTTTACGATACTTCACCCGCTTCGGCTGTAACACTTTCTCTCCTTACTTCAGGGTAAACACGACCTTTGTAAATCCAGACTTTAACGCCGATGTGACCCTGCGCAGTGCGAGCTTCAGCAAAACCATAATCGATATCGGCACAAAGTGTATGTAACGGTAACTGGCCCTGGAGGGTGGTTTCACGACGAGCAATTTCGACGCCCCCCAACCTTCCAGCACAGCTTATCTTCACTCCTTTGGCACCAGCCTGCATTGTCCGAAAAGCTGTTTGTTTCATTGCTCTCCTGAAAGCCATCCGACGTTCAAGCTGGTCAGCCACATTCCTGGCTACCAAACTAGCCTCAAGCTCAGGCTGTTCGACCTCTTTAATAGATAGTCGCACTCTCTTGCCACAGATTCCCTCTAAATGTGACCTCAACTCCTCAGCACGTTGTCCTCCCCTACCAATAACAATACCAGGGCGCGAAGAATACAAATTTACCAGAATTTCATTACCCTGGTGGTCAATTTCCACCCTGGCAACGCCACCTTCAGCACACTTTTCTTGAATAGCCCGGCGCAACTTCAAATCCTCATGCAGGAACTCAGTATAATGCTTCTCATCATACCACTTAGACTGCCAGCCACGAATGATACCGATTCTGAAACCGTAAGGATGCACTTTATGTCCCACTTTGTTCTTCCTCCTCGGCAACAAAAACACTGATATGAGTGCAACGCTTCAAAATAGGAGCCACTCGTCCTCTAGCCTGCGGCCGGAATCTTTTGAAAGTATGCCCCTCATTGGCGAAAATATCGGCTATCTTAAGCTCGGCAGGTTCCATCTGGAAATTATTTTCAGCATTTGCTGCCGCCGATTTAATTGCCTTAGCCACAGCCCTAGCTGCCGCCGTCGGCACGAACTTAAGAATAGTCAAAGCCTCATCAACTTTTCTGCCCCGCACCATATCTACAACCAACTTAGCTTTCCGAGGCGAAACACGAACATCTTTAGATACCGCTGCTACTTTCATTGCCTACAAACTAATCTTTCTTGCTTGAACAGTCACCTGCGCCTTACTAACGTGCCCGCGAAATGTCCGGGTCGCAGCGAATTCTCCCAGCTTATGCCCCACCATATCCTCAGTGATAAAGATGGGCACATGGCGCCGACCATCGTGCACCCCAATGGTATGACCTATCATTTGAGGTAGGACAGTAGAGGCACGAGACCAGGTCTTTAGCACTACCTTTTCCCCAGAGCGATTAAGCGCCTCTATCTTTTTAACTAACTTAGCCTCGCAATAAGGACCTTTTTTAGATGAGCGTGACATTCTATCCCTGCCTTTTCAACT
>JAPLHH010000274.1 GCA_026389735.1 Chloroflexota bacterium
CGACCTGGAAAGCGGTGCACCATACTGGGGAGGGTCAACCTGGGATAAGGTCTTTGCCGACTGCAACAGGGCTATTGAGCTTAAACCGGGCTATGCCAAGGCCTATGATGCCCGCGGCTTCGCTAATTACAAGGTGGGAAAGTCCGGCCAGTGCATTGCGGATTACAGCAAGTCCATCGAGCTCGATCCCGATGATGCTGTAACCTGTTATCACCGGGGGCTGGTTTACTATGAGCAGAAACAATGGGACCTGGCTCTTCCCGACCTCAGCAAGTCAATCGAGCTTGACTCCAATGGACTTCATGTCTATTACTACCGCGGAATTATCTACATGGCGCGGGAACAATGGGACCTGGCCATTGCCGACCTAAGCAAGGTTGCTGAGCGCGCTTCCATTGCCTGGCCTGAGCCTAGCCAGGAACTGGCCAAAGCCTACTACCAGCGCGGCGTTGACTATATGGAAAAGGGAGAGCGGGAAAAGGCCATTACCGACCTGCAAAAAGCTATAGAGCTAGCACAGGACGCTTACAACGCTGAACTGAAGACACAAGCAAAGCAGAAGCTTGAAGAGCTTGGCGTAAAGGAGCGTTAGACTGGGGCAGAAAGCATCTCTCGGCAATATCGATAAGAGAGGCAGTGGCACGTCATACCGCAAAGCCATTGACTATAAGTTTGGCCATGAAACAGGCGGCTGATATAGCAAGGAGGTGAGTGATATGTCAAAGAGGCTATACCGTATTTGTTTAGCAATTATCCCGGTGTTCGCTAGCTTGCTGCTCATCTTCCCCTCAGCGGCAGTGGCTGATGGCGGGCCTTTCGTTGGGAACCGGGAGCTGTGGACTCAACTGGAGGAAGGGCAGCAGACGGCTGTAGTCACTTTAGGCAGCAACAATACTGCCCATGTGGACCTGTTCATCTCGCTGCTGGACAACAGCGGTGAATCGCACCAGGTTGTCTTCTTCCTTCCTTTGGGAACTGAGGCCACTGGTTTCAGCGTGGTGGAGAAAAACTCCCTGGATTTCGACAGGGAATTGACCAAAAAGCTGGACGAAGCTTTGCGTAGCGAGGCGGAACGGAAGAACGATGTGCGTTTCTCATTGCTTGTTGGGTCACTGCCAATCAACGGGGTATGGATATTGCCGTTAACGTTGGCGCTGGCACTGGTCGGCTGTGGTCCGGCAACTGCGCCAGAAGCTACCTTTGAGACCGATAGCTCAAAGGTCGATATCTACGGAATCAACGAGAATACAGACCTGGAGACACTAATTAGCACCACGGGGCTAGACCCCTCGGTGAAGGAGACATTGTCTCGGCTGAGAGGACAGAAAATCGCAGTGGTCACGCTCCAGACCCAGCCGCCAGCCAAAGACGGCGACAGAGCAGGTCAGCCAACCGGCCAGCCGGGCATTCATCTGGCGTGGACCACAGCGCTGGTTTTCCATTCCACCGAGGCCACCTATTCTTATCCACTGGGCACCGGCGCAGCATGGGCCCATCCCATTGAGATGACCGGGGTCTATGTGGTTGCTCCTCCCGGTGTGGACTTCACTGTGCAGTATCCCAAATTAGGAATTGACAAGTCGGGCTTTAGCGGCATGCCATTTGGGCACCTTAGACCGATGATTACGTCGTATTATCGCGGAACTGCCTACGCAGTGGATGAGGCCGTGGGTGATTTCGGCCGTATCTGGCGAGCTGTTTACACGCAGAGCAACTCGGCAGAGGATATAGTCATTACCGTCGGCCGACCGGCTGGACTTGCGGCTTCGCTGCAGAGGCCGTTTCTGGGGCTGGGAGTGATACCTACCATTGTGATCGGGTGGGTGCTAGCGCTGCTGCTGTGGGTGGTTGCCTGGCGCTACATCATGCCGCTTCTGCTGAAAAGAGAGTATCGCTTTAGCAGCTCCAAGCTGTGGCTGGAGTCCCTGGTCTGCCCCGGGGTAAATACTGCCGTATTGTTGGTAGCAGCCCTTATAGCCGGCCTATACTCTTTGCTGGCGACTCTGGGAAGCGGGCTGGAGATGATAATGGCCTCACTATTGCTTTTGTTGGTGCCCGTAGCCGGGTTCGCATTGCTAGGTGTGCCCGGTGTGTGGCTTTCCTTTAGGAGGCATCTGCGTAGCTCCGGCATCTCTGGAGGTCGCGCCATCGTGGCCTATATTGTGGTTACTCTGGTGGCTAATGTCGCCTATGTAGCTTTGGCCATCGGTTACGCAGCGCTGACCGGTGTCCTGTAATAGGTCGGACCGTACGAATTCAATGTTTATGCTAGACGGTAAAGAGAGGATGCAGTGTTGCGGCATATAATCTATTACCTGGCAATTGGCATAGTCCTGGTGGCTGTGGTTGGGGTTTCGGCCTGCGACTTGGATTCAAGAAAAGAGGTGCCTTTCAAGGAACCTCCGGGAGGAGTGCTGCTGTCGGAGGAAGCCCTCATCGCCGACTGCGCCAGAGCAGTGGGAAGCGAACAGGAGGCTGTTGAGCTGGTCACCCAGCGGCTGGCGGAAATAAGCGCCGTGGAACTGATAAGGATTCCCGGCGATATAAACAAGCAGACGCTGCTCAAGATACGCGCACAGGACTTTGAGCGCAATGGAGAGCCGGCGTTTCTGGTATATATCTACTATAAGGCGGAATATGGTTCGGGCTATGGTGATGGACAGGTCGTGGTGGAAGTCACCACAGATGGGAAAATCTATGGCACCGCATCGGCCGAGCCTACTGCGCCGGGCAATTAATCACATTAGTAATATGAGCAAGGGAAGTATACTAGCTGCCTGTCGCATAGACTAAAGGGAGGTGAAACGAAATGGCTAAGTGTTTCTATCACAAGAGGCGGGATGTTGTTGGGGCATGTGTGAATTGCGGAAGGTTGATCTGCGCCGACTGCGAAGTGACCCTCAAGGGAAAAATCTACTGCAATCCTTGTGTTGAGGTGCTGTTTGGGGAGAAGGAAACCGCTGCGGCGAGCGCGCCGGCCAAGGAAGTGGCCCAGCCCCCACCCAGGGCGCCGAAAAAGGCCGTAGCCGCAGCCAAAGCAGAGGTGGCGGCAGCAACAACTGCAGATAATACCTCAGGCCAGGGCAAAGGTGCCGTAATACCCCCAGAGATCCGGGGTTGGAACTGGGGCGCATTTCTGCTGAACTGGATGTGGGGGATTGGAAACAAGGTCGGGATAGCTCTTTTGACCTTTATCCTGGGGCCGATAATGGCAATCATCCTCGGTGTAAAAGGAAACGAGTGGGCCTGGCGAAACAAGAAGTGGAAAAGCGTGGAGAAGTTCAAGAAAACGCAGCGGGGCTGGGCAGGGGCAGGGATAGGACTGACCTGCGTATCCATCCTGCTGGTAATAGTGATGATAGTATCCATCAGCGGTCAAGGCACAGATTGGAGAGCAGACGGGGCAATACAAGAACCACTGACAATGAACACGGAGGAGCAGATAGACGAAAAAACTATAAATTCTTTCATTGAAAGTGATTCCCTGGAAATGTTAATGTCATCTACACCTTACTACCTGGGCTCAGCAGATTCCTCACAGCCAGGCATATCTGAATACAGGAAGCTCAAGTCAAAAAAGGTAACGGAGGCTATTTCCCTTACGCAGAACCTGTTTGTTACCCTGCAGGACCTTAAAAACGACCTTGAAATATACCGCTCAGCTTACCTGGATTTTATAGATATCGCCATGGCAGAGGAACCCGGGCTGCAACAATTTTCATATGATGTAGCAGCGCTGGAAGTAAAATACCTGGCGCGGGAGGCGAGCCTCATCGCAGCCATTGAAGGCTTTGACACGGCTACCATATCTGATGAGTTTGTGAGTTCCTTCTTCGAATACCAGAAAACTGCCCTGGTACTGGACCTGGCAAGGATGCTTTACGAGCACCTGGGCTATATACTCTCCAATAGCCTGCAGCTCAGCGTGGTTTTTGAAAACACCAGTAATCCGACCATACATGAAGCGCTGGCTGATTATGAGAGCCAGCTAAATAAGATATCGCAGCTCAATGATTTACTGACCGGGGTTAATAAAACTTCCTTACTGCTGTCTACGGTTCTGAAGCAAATCTACACGGGTGACTACTACATTGGCCTCGGATCCCTGGCCTATATGAAGAATAACATCGAGCAGGTCAAGCAGGCCGCGTCAACACTGCAAACCTCTGAATACCTGGATGAAGAGGGAATCCAGTTTATTCACGATTATATTGATGTCTTTGAATCAGTGAATACATCGCTGG
>JAPLHH010000299.1 GCA_026389735.1 Chloroflexota bacterium
TGAGTATATATCGGCAACGGCGATATATTGAGATTGTTTATTTATGTAGCTGTGCGGCTTTAGCCTCGTGGCTACATTAGTCGGCGCATAACCCGTGCCGGATTACTTCGCTACTTCGGTATTCTCCACCTGAGTAAATTACCGAGGGCAGGGTTTCATGATAAAATTAGCTTAAAATTCTTGGAGGGAACGAAAGTGGCTATAAAGAAAGTTTGTGTTATCGGTTCAGGAACGATGGGCAATGGGATAACTCAGGTGGTGGCTCAAGGTGGTTACGAAACGACAATGGTTGATGTGAAGCAGGAATTCGTAGACAAGGGAATGAATGCCATTAAAGCCAGTCTGGGCAGGTTTGTGGAGAAGGGCAGAGTCAGCCAGGCCGATATGGATAAGGCAATGGCGAATATCCGCACCTCGACGGATTTGAAACAGGCGGCTAAGGACGCTGACTACGTCATCGAGGCGGTATTTGAAAGAGCTGAGGTTAAGACGCCTATATTTCAGCAGCTGGAAGAGATATGCCCCAAGGAGACCATACTGGCATCAAACACCTCAGGCATACCCATAGGCCTGCTGGCATCGGTCACTAAACGCCCGGAAAAAGTCATCGGCATGCACTTTTTCAGTCCGGTGCCGATGATGAAAGGGTTGGAAGTGGTCAAGTCGCTGCTTACTTCGGAGGAGACAGTAAAAGTCAGCCTCGATTTAGGCAAGTCAATAGGCAAGGAAACGGTGGTGGTCAAAGATTCGCCTGGTTTCATAACCAATAGAATAATACCGCTGGTGATGAACGAAGGAGCCAAATTACTGGAAGAGGGTTTGGCTTCCATGGAGGATATAGATAAAATCGTGAGGCTATCTTTCAACTGGCCTATGGGACCGTTCGAGCTGTGCGACCTGGTTGGTGTAGATGTCGGCGTGGACCTGCTCGAGGGCATATACCAGCAGACCGGCTGGGAAAGATATAAGCCGGCACCGTTACTCAAGAGGATGGTGGAAATCGGTTATCTGGGCAGAAAAGTCGGCAAAGGCTTTTACACGCTGTTTGGCACGAAGTAGTCCTGTCCCTGGCAACATGGTCCTTTTGTCATTCTGAGCCCTTCGCCTTTTGTCATTAAGCTCTTTTTCCGGTCATTCTGAGCCTGTCGAAGAATGTATACTCGGGTAAACTCCGCGAAGAATCTTTTATAGGCACATAGTGGTAGCTTGTCTGAGTGAGATTCTTGAGTAGCGGAGTTTATCCTGAGCGAGATTCTTCGTCGCTTCGCTCCTCAGGATGACACTGCGGGGCTCTTTCAGAATGACAGGTAGTGGCGAGGCTTTAGCCTCGCCATATCGTGACCTTAAAAGGCCGCCACTGCATGGTTTTAAGCACAAGCTCTTTCAAAAAAAGCCTGGCTAGAGAACGCTACAGTTTAGAGGGAGCGGCACAAGGAAGTCAGCAAAATGGTGTTCCTGAGGTAAGCAGTGCCAGCATACCGAATAGCTAAACCAGACCCACACGTTTAAGCATGACAATCATCACTACGTACGGGACATCAAAATGCGCTGCCATTTGCGAGCAATCTTTAAACTTTGCCCACTCTTCCTTCACCCAATTTGGCGGTGCTAAGACACAGGCAGCGAAGTAGTCGGCCAAACTCTCGTTAAAAGAAGCCTTATCAAATCCTACTTTGGCGAACACGGGGGTAGTTTTAAGATGAGCCCGGATATGGAAGACCTCGTGGAATAGAGTAAATCTCCTCCTGGCGGTAGTGTCATTTGAATTAAGATGGACTATCCATTTCCCCTGTGAACGCCACAGGCCGCCATGGTAAGCTTCTAGCGGTACAACGCGAATCTCCACACCATTCTCCGCATCAGCCAGCATTGCCAGATGCGTAGGCACCGGTGGACAACTAATTCCTGCACGCTGAAGGAAACGATGTGCTGCAGACTCAATCAAACGAAATATCCTGCAGGGATGTCGAAACACCAAATCGCAGTCGGGCGGGATAAATTCCTGATCGCATTTCTGAGATAGCTTTTCGTAGCGGCGAATAACAAAATCCAGATTACGGTCGAAACACCAACCATCTTCAATGCGGGCATCGCGCTCATTACTCAAAGAACGACCATCACAGTCACTACGTAGAGGGCAGTGCATGCCATCGCTAGCGCCCACATTAGCCCAGAGCTCATCTTCCAACCTAAGAATCCTTCTTTGTCTTCCGTCGCTGTGACATAGAAGCGTACATTAGATGTGCAAGTCCGCACACAAATATCACTATACTACCATATTTCTGTGCTTTGTCAATAGCTTTCGGGTAAGAATATCGGAAAAACCTTAAAGTCCGCCTTGCAGACAGGGATTATAGAGGCTGTCCGAAAATGTAGGCCCGACCCTTTAGGGTCGTGGTTCCCGAGGCTAAAGCCTCGGGGCTACATGTTTAATGTGTGTCGCTAGTGTTACAAGGGACATGTTACCGGTCGAATACCGTACCATGAGAAAATTTGATGTTTACTGGCTTCCCTGCAACCTAAGAGCGTTTGCTGTCATATCCTCTCGACCGCCGGCGCTCAATCAGGTCCTCAATCATAGTAATCAAGTCCTCATCCAGTGCCTCGGGGTACTTCTGTTTAGCATAGTCACGAAACTCCGGCCATTCGGCAGCTTTCGTTTCAGCCACCACAGGCAGGTAACCGGCGGCGGCGAGAACCGTGGTAAGAGGTATACCGCTATATTTAGCCAGCTTCTGGCATGACCTAACGCTGGGGAGATCCCGGCCGGAAAGCCAGCGGCTGACGGTAGCATGGCTTATGCCCAGCTCCGCCGCCAGTTGACTCGGCAGCAATTTGCGACGGCGCATTAGCTCCTTCAGAAACGAAACCAGGGGTGTTTGTTCTCTTTTCATTCTGTTCCCATGTTTTTATGTGCAGCCATAAATTTTAGCACATTTCAATATTTTTTGGCAATTTTGACAAGACTGAGATTGTTTAGCAACTCGTAACCTGTCATTGCGACCCCTTCGCTTGTGTCATCTTGTGTCCTTCGTTAATGTCATTCTGAAGGAGCCCTTCGCCTTTTGTCATCGAGCTCTTTATCCGCTCATTCTGAGCCTGTCGAAGAATGTATACTCAGGGTAAACTCCGCGTGGCAATCTCCATACAGCAAACCACGTCTACCTCTGCTGAGATTGCTTCGGGGCTGACGCCCCTCGCAATGGCAGCTCGACCCTTATGGTTATTGACCATTTAACTTAACCATATTAGCCCTGACCCTTCAAGACCAGCCGTTTTATCCACCACATGTAGCCCCGACCCTTCAAGGTCGGGTTCCCGAGGCTAAAGCCTCGTTATTACATTTTATAATTTAACCAGCTAAGACTAAAGCCCCGCAGCTACATTGGTAAACAATTTCTCACACGGAATAACGTCTGCACCCCAGAATTCTTTTTTCACAAGTTTTTCTGAAAGACCTATTGACAAATCACAAGAAAGCCTTTATTATTTATGTCCGTATATGTACATAAAATGAACGCATAAGTAAGCTTCGTGAAGAACACATCTAGTCTGTTAAGTCCAACAGGCCCCAGAAGCCATTGTTGGCAACCGAGATGAGTGGAGTCCTGTTTCTCCTATTTTTTGAAACACCGGCTGAGGAAAGGCAGAGATGAAAGGCAAATGCCCGAGATGCGGGGTGGAATATGACCTGCTGAGCAAGGCAGCTAGCGAAGCCATAGGTGGGCTGTGTGCCGCCTGCTGGTGTGACTGGCATGAAAGGGACATTGGAGAGGACAGAGAGCGGGAAGCCGGAAGAAAAGAGAGGAGCAGCGTCGACAACAAGCCCATTTTTACGGATTAGCTCAATTAAACTTGAGTCTAATAAAGCACTTGGTTATTTGTTAGAGATTTTAATTAAATAATGCGGGAAATTTACCAGCAAATGAAGTCCGTATTAGCATTAAAATACTCAAAAAAGGGGAAAGTAGTAATAGCGAGGGACATTGGAACCAATTAAGAAAGGCTCCTACAGTATATCATTTGGGTCGAGAAAAAGAAGGCAGGGAAATATTCTTTGAACATAAGGGCATACCAGCACTATATTTTCCCGGAGATGAAGCAGGCCCGCGGTATAGAGTCGGTGCCCCATTGTTTGCCTTGATGAGTAAAGGCTCTATTAGATTCAATATACGAGTAGATTACAAAAATAAATATGCAGCAAGAAAATCATTGTATAGTATTAGAGAATATGAATGCACACTGCGTGAAGGTGCTGAGTATGCTGTGTTTAATCCTATAGCAGATAAAGATGAATGTGGCTAGTTTTAAAGCAGTCACAGAGGGTGGCTCCTCGAGTGGGGTTCGAATCCGTAAACTAGCGGGTGAAGGTGCGCTTGGGCGGCTTCTCTCCAACGCGGTTTCTAAGTAGGCCGATGCCTTCCACCTCCAACTCTATGACATCCCCTGGTTGAATCCAACGGTTTAGC
>JAPLHH010000238.1 GCA_026389735.1 Chloroflexota bacterium
CCACTCTAAAAGAGGAAAATCAACTACGAAGGCAAAAGCCAATAACTTAGCATCAGCTAGATTAAGCCGCTGTGCCATCTCGCGGCGCAACTCATCCAGTGTCTTGTTGACCACATTCAGTTTATCCGCGACGATGAGTAAAATGTCACCAGGCTTTGCTTCAAATCTACCGGCTATTTCTTCTAATTGGTGAGAAGTTAAATATTTAGCAGCCGCTGACTTGACTTCATCCAAAGCTATTGCTTCTCCTGTAAAAGCCATGGTCATCAAACCCTGAGCACCACAATTCTTTGCTAAATCTATCAATTCATCAAGCTGATGGCGAGTATAATTACCACAACCGGGAATGCATATTCCCTTCACATTGCCATTATTGTCGAGAGCTGAGCGGAAAACTTGAAAATCTGTGTTAGCAGCGATGTCAGATATATCCTTGATCTCCAGGCCAAACCTGATATCCGGTTTATCTGTGCCGTACCTCTCCATCGCTTCTTTATAGGAAAGGTGGGGAAAGGGCTCTAGTATTCGCATATCGGGTTTAACAGTCTTCACAAGCGAAGTAAAGAGCCCCTCCATCAGTTGCAATATATCAGGCGCCTCAACAAAGCTCATCTCCAGGTCAAGTTGGGTGAACTCGGGCTGGCGATCTGCCCGGAGATCCTCATCTCTGAAGCAACGAGCTATCTGGAAATACTTGTCAAACCCGGCTACCATTAGGAGTTGTTTGAGCTGCTGTGGAGATTGAGGCAGAGCATAAAATTTGCCAGGATTGACACGACTGGGTACAAGGTAATCCCGGGCTCCCTCCGGAGTACTCTTAATCAAAATAGGTGTTTCAATTTCCACAAATCCTTTAGCGTCGAGGAAATCTCGCATAAACTTTATCATTCTGTGGCGTAACAGAAGGTTTTCCTTCATCCTCGGTCTTCTCAGGTACAGGTAGCGGTTTTTGAGGCAAAGTGATTCTTCAACTTCTTCATCTTCACTTATGTAAAATGGCGGCGTTTTCGATGGATTAAGGATGACAGCCTCTTTCGCCATAATTTCAATATCTCCGGTAGCCAACTTGGGATTCTCCGTCCCTTTAGGGCGGGTGGCAACTTCTCCAGTGACCTGAATTACATACTCGCTACGGAGCGAATCAGCTACTTCGTATGCTTTTTGTGATACCTGGGGATTGAACACTACTTGAACTATGCCTTCTCGGTCACGAAGGTCGATGAATATCTTCCCGCCATGGTCACGACGCCGGTGTACCCAGCCCGCTACAGTTACCTTCTGTCCGGCATGATTTTCCCTTAGTTCCCCACAGTTATGGCTTTTGAGCAAGGATAGTCTCCTTTTCTGGATTGGTCATTATAGCCTACAAAAGGCTTACTTTCAATTGAACAAAGAGGTCATGGCTCTGCTAATTCCTTAAGAACGGTTAACACATCCTCCTGAGGCACATCACTGCGAATTACTGCTTTGCCGATATCTTGTAACAGCACCCAGTGAATTGCCTTTCCTCTTACTTTTTTGTCCAGTTCCATGGCCCTGGTTATCCCGGCAATGCTCAGTTTGAGATTGCTTCGCTTCCTGCCACGCCTCTGGCTCGCAGCTTCGGCTCGTAATGACGTGGGCAGGCCAAATTTTTGCAATAGGGCTTGTTGGCGTTCCACTGCATCTGAAGGCAAAAGACCCAATCGCTGACTGAGCTTAGCCGCTCCCATCATGCCAATGGCCACCGCTTCGCCATGAAGAAGGCGCTTATACTGAGTAGCCGCCTCCAAGCCATGACCGACGGTATGTCCGTAGTTTAAGATGGTACGTTTTCCTTCCTTTTCTTTTTCATCCTGGCTGACGACCTGAGCCTTGATAGCAGCGCTACGGGCGATAGCTCGGGTAAGCAATTGCGGCTCTAGTTCTTGCAGTCTATTAACATTGTTCTCTAGAAACTCAAAAAATTCCTTATCTAAAATCAAGCCATGCTTAATAACTTCAGCCCAGCCTGAGGTCAGCTCCCGCTGAGGCAGAGTGGTA
>JAPLHH010000077.1 GCA_026389735.1 Chloroflexota bacterium
CATCTTAATGGCTTTGGGATTACTCATTTCCCTCTTTGTTTTACATTTCATACAGTATGCTTGCATTAAACACCTCCCTTTTGTATTTGAGTGTAGGATATAACACATTCAGGCTAAGTGTCAATCGTTGTGCTTTGAACAAAAGCCTGATTTGTGTGATAAAAAGATTGCGATTTGTTGAAAGCTGGAGAGTTATGGGGTAAAATTGTTACAGAAAGGAGGCAAGCGGTCTCCGCCTTTTCTACAGGCTATATGGGGTTCAGGTGGTCGCCGGTTCAAATCCGGCCACCCCGATATCTACTTATCCAACATTAACTCTGGCGCACCAGGCACTTTTAAAAAACCCCGGACAACACTTGAAAGGCAGAGCCATGTGCCCGAAGACATGCTCTAGGCTATAAAATGGTCAAATGAGTGAAATAGGAGAACTAAGTCACTTCACTACCGCAACTTGAATGACGAGATTATTGTAGTAAAAGGGTATTGAGAATACTCTTCCTTAAGCCCTGCCGTGTCTAACTTATAAAGGTGTGTCTCCGTCTGCTTAAAGTAAGCTTCCCCATGAAACGTACCAAAGTCTGCCTCATAATCATAAGAAAGATACCAGTCCCAAGAGCCCTGCATCGGCTTATCCTCAAGTTTTATCACTTCACCCCAGGTTGTTCCGATGGAAATAAGCCAGCGCTGGGCAGCTTCTCTAGCTGTCATGCCTTCCACGACATCTATCATAACTGAACCTCTGCGAGTCGGAGACGTTATGAGGCATTTTGTCCCGTCTTCAGACACCTCAACCTGCCAATTGACTGGATGGCTGATGGTATACCCAGCCTTATCATTGGTATATGTAGTGTAACCAGGCATACCACAAGCAACGAGAGAACCAATCAACAAGCCAATAAGCCCTAGAAGTAGAAACCAAATTTTTTTATTGCTCTTCACTCAAACCTCCTTATGGTGTTACTTCTTAAACAATCTGCTTGATTATACTGTGAAAGAAGCAAACTGTCACCTCCATATCTGAATGGCTCTGCATGCCAGCCAGTTCCTAAATATAGTATAATTTCTAAGATAAAAGCCAAGCACTCGTCACATTGTTGAGACACTAACGTTATGTTATACTCTATGTTATACTCTACTTCAAGCAAAAGGAGGAGGTAACACAATGGCAGCCGATCCGAACAAAGCAAAATATGAATCAAGACCATGGTTGAAGTTTTATCTCAAAGAGGTGCCACCCGATATCCAAATTCCAGAAAAGTCCGTGGTCGGAACCTTTGATGAAGCCACGGATAAATGGAAAGACAGAACTGCCATAATATTTTACGGCAAGAAGATAAGCTACCGCGAGTTAAGAGATCACGTCGATAGATTTGCCACAGCTCTGCATGATTTAGGGGTCAAAAAAGGAGACCGGGTTGCTTTACTACTCCTGAACTCACCTCAATTCATCATAGCTTATTTCGGAGCGCTGAAAGCTGGAGCTACGCTAACCGCGATCAGCCCTCTTTATGTCAGTCCTGAGATCAAACATCAAATTGAAGACAGTGGAGCCAGAATCATCGTCTGTCAGGATATTCTTTACGATAATGTTGAACGGACAGGAGTCAAGCTAGATAGGGTCATCTTGACCAGCATCACGGAATACCTGCCGGGGATGAAAAAGTTCATGGGCAGTAGTGTGCTCCGGGCGGTATATCAAAAAATGGCGGCACCACCTGCCGAGCTCTTCGACAGAGAGGGATTCTATCAATTCCAGGACTTGATTAAGAGATATCCACCGAATCCGCCGAAAATCCAGTTCAACGTTAAAGAGGATTTGGTAACCCTTCCCTATACTGGAGGAACAACCGGGCTGCCCAAAGGTGCCATGATAACTCACTCCAATCTTACCGCTGCCCGATACCTTGGCGACAAATTCTGGGGTGACGTTGTCCAGGAGGGCAAGGAGACCATATTAGCCTATTTACCCTTCTATCACATCTACGGTCAGGCGGTGGTTATGTTGGGTGGATTGTCTGAGGGCTATACCCTAGTGATATTTACTACCCCAGATCTTGACGACATCTTAAACGCTATGGAAAGTTACAAGGCAACCATTTTCTATAGCGTTCCATCTCTGTATGAATACCTTAGAGATTATCACCGCACCGACAGAGTCAATTGGAAGCGTATAAAGGTGCTCATCTCCGGCGCCGACGCCCTTCTTGAGGATACCTCGACAGGTTGGGAGAAACGGACAGGCACTAAAATACACGAGGGCTGGGGGATGACTGAAACAAGCTCTGTAGGAATAGTCAGCCCATACGGGAAAACAAAAGTCGGCTCTTTCGGCATACCCCTACCTAACACCATAGCTGGAATAGTCGACCCTGAAAGCACCAAATTTCTTCCTGTTGGCGAGATAGGCGAACTTGTAGTCAAAGGGCCACAGGTATCAAAAGGATACTGGCATCAGCCGGAAGAGACAAAAAAAATGTTTGTGGATATCGATGGCGAAACCTGGCTTCGAACCGGCGACTTAGCCAGAATGGATGAAGACGGCTATTTCTATTTCTACGATAGAAAGAGAGATATGATTAAGTATAAGGGGCTGGCTGTATTTGCTCGTGAAGTAGAGGAAGTATTAACCAGCCATCCACAGGTTAAAGAAGCCGGTGTCATCGGAGTTCCAGACCCAGAAGTTGGGGAAAAAGTTAAAGCGATTGTCGTCCTGGAAACGGAGGCAAGAGGCAAAGTCTCAGAAGAGGAAATCATGAAATACTGCGCTGAAAGGATAGCTCACTACAAATGTCCCAGAATCGTGGAATTCAGGGGTGAAGTGCCTAAGACAGATGTCGGCAAGGTATCACGCCGGGAGCTGAGAGAGGAGGACTTGTAAAATGGCTCCGTTTCTCGAGGTTGAAAATTTAACCAAACACTTCGGCGGGCCAAAGAGGTATGGTAGGGACTTTCCAGGTAGTCAAACCCTTCCGCCATTTGCCCATTATCGCCAATGTTATGGTAGGTTGTCTCTGCCCACGGATAACCAAGCGTGGCGAATGGGTCAAAAGAGTCGAAGTAAAAGCACGAGACGCTTTAGAGTTCGTCGGTATCGCCGACCTGGCTCTTGAACCGGCTTCCATTCTGTCGCACGGTGATTTAAAAAGGCTGGAAGTTGCCAGGGCAATTGCCACCGAACCGGAGCTTCTTATCCTTGATGAGCCGTTCGGCGGACTGAATCCTGCAGAAACAGAGCTTGTAGCCAAATCGATGAAAAGATTGCACAAGGGCGGAAGATTCGGCAGACTCCACAGCGAAGGGCCAGCTATGCTTATCATAGAACACAAGCTTAGTGAACTGATGAAGATAGTTAACAGGGTGATTGTAATTAACTTTGGTGAAGTCCTCGCCCAAGGCACACCTGAAGAAATATCTAAAAACAGGCAGGTGATTGAAGCCTATACAGGCAAGGAGGTGCTCATTGCTTGAAGTAAAAAACGTGACCGTCTGTTATGACACAGCTATGGTATTGGACGAAGCCAGCCTTATGGTTGAAAAAGGCGAACTGGTTGGGCTCGTCGGTCCCAACGGCGCCGGAAAAAGCACCCTGCTCCGGTCTATAGCAGGATTGATAAACTGGGAGAAGGAGGTATCAAAGGGGACAAGGCAGGCGGATATAACCTTTAAAGGCAGTATAGAGTTCGAAGGCGAGAGCATTGAAAAGCTCCCCGCCTCCGAAATAGCCAAGAGAGGCTTGCTCCTTTGCCCCGAGAGAGGGAGGCCTTTTGTTGAAATGACGGTCAAGGATAACCTGCTGGCCGGCGCTTATCTGGTTAAGGATAAGAAGGTAGTCAACGATAGTCTCAACAAGGTCTACGAATTGTTTCCAACGCTGAAGGACAGACAAAACCAAATATCTGGGACATTATCCGGCGGGGAACGCCAAATGCTGGCTATCGGCAGGGCGCTAATGCGTAAGCCCAAGTTTATGTTAGTTGATGAGCCCTCAAGTGGACTGGCACCAAGGCTCAAAGAAGACCTGTTTAAACGTGTAGAAGAAATTTATCACGAACTGGGGGTTACCATACTCTTGGCCGAGCAAGACATCAGCTTCGCTTTCGACCTGTCAGGAAGAAATTACGTTATGTCAAGGGGACACATAATCGCCCAGGGAACAGCTAAAGAATTACTCAAAGACGAGACTATCAGAAAGACATATCTAGGTCTGTAGAACCTAACTTCGCTTAGTACAGAGAAGCACCACAGGCTCTACAGGTACGGCGAAGCGCCACATTAGTTAGCTTGCAACGCGGGCACTCGCGCTCAATTTTGTCTCTTATCCAGACCGCAATCCCCTCGGGCATAAAGAGGAGAATAACTATCACTATAGCTGCGAAAATTAGAAACCGTAACTCAGGGATAACCCGCAAAAATTCCATCAGAGGATACAGAAAGTAAACCCCAACCACTGCGCCATAAATGCTGACAATGCCGCCGAAAACCGTCCATATTATTGCCTGGAAGGACAACATCAAATCCAGAGTTGATGGACCGGCGATCCTCATAAAATGAGCAAATAGACCACCGGCAATCCCAGCAAAGAAGCCACCTATGGCAAAAGCCAACATCTTATATCTTATCGTGTTGATTCCAGTGGCACGAGCCGTAATCTCATCTTCACGGATGGCATGAAGAATGATGCCTGTCCTGACAAGGGCGCTTTTGGCATCGGTAAGCTTCCACATTATAAACACAGAAATAGTCATAACCACTGCGGATATGTAATAGTCGGTTATGCGGGAATCAGAAAGGCGTGTAAGGCCGGTGATGCCATGCTCGCCGCCGGTGACATCAGGAAAAGCCTTGATGACGCTGAGCAGGATGAGAGGAAAGGCTAAAGTCACCAGCGATAAATAAGGGCCTCTCAGCCTTAATGCCGGTAGACACATAAGCATTCCAGCTAACACGGCAACAATAGCCCCAATAGGTATAGTCGCCCAGGGCTGTAAGCCAAGGTACTTATTCAATAGGGCTGCACTATAGGCAGCAACCCCAAAGAACAGAGCATGACCGAAGTTGACCTGGCCGGTATAGCCAGATATGAAGTCCCAGCTGACGGCGAAAATAACGAAGATATTGGCAAATATAAGGATGCGAAGGGTATAAGGTTCTTGTGTTATTAGAGGGAAAATAAACAAAAGCAAAAAGAAAATAAGGGCGATAAGCCTGCCTGGAATCGCCAGCACATCACCCTGAAAATCCTTAAACAGCCGTCTTAACAATTATAATCTCTCTTCTTCAAAAATCACGCCGAACAGACCTTCAGGCCTGACCACGAGTATTATCACCATAGCCAGCAGGGCAAATGCCAATTTTAAAAACGCGCCGGCTGGAATCAAGAAAACAACCGATGTCTCCACCAATGCTATAATAAAAGCGCCAATTACACTCCCTTTAATGCTGCCCAATCCACCCAGGGTAACAATGGCCATAACCATTACCAGCGGGGACAGCCACATGTAAGGATAAACGACCCATAAAGGTGCCACTACAATGCCGGAAACTGCTGCTAACGCAGCAGCTATCCCCATAGTTATCAAGAGTATCCTGGAAACGTTTATCCCCATCAGGTTGGCAATTTCCGCATCCTGGGCAGTAGCTCTTATAGCAATTCCTAATTTTGTCCTTGACAAAACCGCCCAAACACAGAGAAGCACGACTAAAACTATGCCAACTGACAATAACCGCTGATAGGTGATTCTCACACCTAACACTTCCAAATACCCTGGGATAAGGGTCGGTGCCTCACGGAAAGTAGCCGTGAAAGCTAAAAGCATGAGCTCCTGGAAAACCATGGCTAAAGCAATAGTTATCAGTAAGACAGTTACCTGATGTTCACGGACCCTGTCGATGAACAACTTATAGCTTGCAACTGCTATCAGAGTTGTAACGACTATAGACAATATGATAGATGAGATGGGGTCTAAACCTAGCTGATAGCTGCAAAAGAACATTCCGTAAGCTGCCAGCATAAAAAATGCAGTATGCGCCAAGTTTATCATTCGAGCTACGCCGAAAATAAGAGAAAAGCCGACAGCCAGGAGGGCGTATACCCCTCCCGTTACCAGCATCTGAATTATAAATGCCTGAACCATAACTCTTTAAAAGTTATTATATTCAAACGTCTTATGCTTTTATTTTATGGTGCCCCACGGTTAATTAGGTCAACCTGGGGGCACCATATAGGCTTACCCTCGGCTACTTTGTGAATGTTAAGGTTGTGGCTATCTCTGAAAACTGCGCTTCATCGTAAGGAACAAGCAAAGCCACAGTACTTGCGGAAACCACAATCCACTTGTCGCCTTTCTTCACCCCGAGTGCATAGGCTTCAGCATCATAGCCCTTGCTTTTAAGGTCAACTTTGGCCGTGGTGGCTTTGGTAGTGCCATCTGCCAGCGTTATCTCCTTTTCAGCGCCAACCTTGATACCTGAACTACCAGCGCTTTCCAGTCCAGCCCTTACTGCATCGGCAAAGGTGGCAGCTTCTACAACCATGACTCTTATAGTCGGAACTCGAGCCGGGTCTGCAGCGTAGAATACGCTTGGGGCTTTTTCTTCGTCTTTGTTCTCTTTCCAATTCTTCGGATATTTCACCGAGAAGCCCAAGTCGGCATTGGTATACTCAGCGGCTTCAAATGACAGCCCGCCTGGTGGTGGTGCTGCTGGTGGTGCTGCCGGTGGTGCGGCTGGTGCACTTCTGAACTTATCGGCTGCCTCAGGCGCTATCTTCAATGCGACAGTGCCCGGGTACTCAAACTTCCAATCGCCGAAGGTGTCAACTGCACCATATTCCTTCTTGGGCCAAACTCCCTTCAGCGCTCCATCCTGCCACTGGGTGCCAACACCGGTCTGATAACCAGGACCATACATTATGTCATGAGGGCACATCGGCGGGCATGCCGGTGAATCCAGCGGGTAATATTTAGTCGTTCCGGCGGTACCTGGGAATACCGACTGTTCAATGACCGGAACAAGAGCGTCCGAATCCAGTGTTCCCGCCTTTTCGATATTTTGTTTCATGGCGAGAAGAGCATCATAGGTAGCCGCAGTATATGTTGGGAACTCGCCGGTGCGTTTCTCGAACTCATCAAAGAAAGCGACGGTCTTATCGGTCATGGCCACACCTTTGGCAAAGGTGTTCAGGACAAACTCGTAGTTGCCTTTACCGCCGGTGGCATCCCAGAAACCTTTCTTTTGAGCCTCAACATTGATGCCCACTGAGACAACCGGTATCTCAAGCTCACCACGCTGCTTGGCATAGGTTATACCAACCGGACCGGAGAACGTGGTAAAGATGATATGAGGATCTTTCGCAGCTATGGCTGTCAGCTCGGCAGTTACATCGGTAGCCGTGTCCGATGGCCGCCATACGCCGACAACCTCCATACCCATCTTCGGTAGATTTGCCTGGGCAAGCGCTACCATCACCTCAGTCCATTCCAGCTTTTCAGCAATAATAGCAACTCTCGGTTTCGTTATGCCGAAATCCTTCTTCAAGATTTCAGCGACCATCGCCAGCATCTTGAAGTCGCTCGTAACCAAGAAGATCTCATTATATGGGGTGACTTTAAAGAAGTACTTGTAGGTATCATAATCATCGGCTACCCGCTTCTGGAGCGCAGCAGTGGCAGCGCCGCAATTCATGAAAATCTTCTTGTATTCCATGGCCACATCTGACATGGGATACACGGCTTCTGTCCTGAAGCCACCCATCAAAAAGTCCACCTTATCTACAGTTATCGCTCGTTCCACTGCAGATGCAGCCCCAGCGACATCAAGTATTTCATTGCTGTCCACCTTGACTAGTTGAATCTTGTAGGTCTTGTCGCCTATTTTTACGCCGCCGGCGTTGTTTATTTCCTCCGCCGCCATTGTAGCTCCCATCCAGTGGTGTTCGCCTTGAATAAACTGCATCGGCCCAACCACAGCCACCTTGATAACGTTTTCCTCTTTAGGAGCAGCACAGGCAGGAAGAACTAACGCTACCAACAAAAGACAAGTAAAAAACAAGAACAAAAATTTTTTCACTTTAGCCATTAACCTCCCTCATAGTTTGTGTTTTACAACTTTCCTTACTGGGAGGCACTTGACGACCACCAACTGCCCCCAGCATATTAAGCTTTACAATCTCAATACTACCACCTCCTTCCACCAAGTTTTATCTGCGCACATATCGCGCTGATTCATACCAAAGTCGAGAACAACCAGATGAAATCTCAAAGGGCTACAGGAAATTATATCATAATATGTCAATAGCCTGAGGATGAGAGCGTTTATTAACCTGTCACTCTGAACGAAGCGAAGAGTCTGTGAGATTCTTCGCCCGTAGGGCTCAGAATGACGAAAAGAATTGTTAAACGACCTCTGAGGATTAAAGCCCAAGCCCAATAGCTAACCTTTCTCAAGGCAACTGAGTTTGCCGCCAGAGATGTTGAGCAGCATCATCCAAAGCCAGGCATAGAACATTTTGACTCGACCCACTTATAGCCTACTGCTAGGGTGGTGATGGATTACTGTATCCTTCCAGTAATACCTTGGGCACCAGCTCTATTAACTCCTCTACCGTCCATAAGCCTTCTTCTTTATTGATGTCCTTCTTCTTTACCGGCTCTGAGTAAATAGCGATATTACCTCCGGTGACATCAAACACCTGCCCATTTATATCAGCCGCTTCGTCAGTGCAGAGATAAACTATGAAAGGAGTTACTGTCTCCGGGCTAGGTGGATTGGTTAACTCTTCGTATCTTTCCCTGGTCACAAGCCCTGCTTCGTATCTTTTCTTAAAACCAGCCACTATCTCCTCGCTCACAGTAAACCGTGTTGCCGCGGTTGGGGCATAGGCATTGCAGGTTACTCCATACCTGCCCATCTCCCTGGCTACAGCTCTGGTTAGGCCTACTATCCCCGCCTTAGCTGCTCCATAATTGCAGTGTCCCACAGTACCTAACCAGGCAGTAGAGGTGGTATTCATTATCCGCCCCCACTTTTGTTCTCTCATTACACCACAGGCAAATCGAGTGCAGTTAAAGGTTCCTTTAAGGAAGGAATCCACACATATATCCCATTCCTCTTCCGTCATATTCCAAACCATGTGGGGTCGGTCAGTACCGGCATTATTCACTAAGATGTCTAGTCTGCCAAATTTGTCTACTGCTGCCTGTATCAGCTTGCCGGCCACCTCAAAATCAGAGACACTACCAAAAAAGGGTATAGCCTGACCACCCATATCTGTAATCTGTCTGGCTGTGGTCTCAGCATCTCCACCCGAGGTATCTGGCCGACGGTTGTTAGTCACTATCTTAGCACCTTCTTTAGCCAAGGCTATTGCTATGGCTCTTCCGATTCCTTGCCCCGAGCCAGTAACTATAGCTACTCTAGCCTTTAATCTAGTACTCATCTTTTGACCTCTCTTTATTTATCTTAATCTACATATTAATGTTTCGTTAAATTTGCATCATAGACCTACGATGGCAACGCTGACAACGTTCATAGCTGGGAAACCACCCATGTTATGCGTCAACCCAATCTTAGGATTCTTCAACTGTCGCTCCGGCTGTTGAGCCTTGCCCTGCAGCTGTTTATACATCTCATACATCATCCTCAGACCAGAAGCACCGATAGGATGCCCGAAGCACTTCAATCCGCCATCGGGCTGAATAGGCTGCTCACCATCCAGGTTAAAGCGACCAGCCTCGATATCATCCTTAACCCGTCCTCTGGGGCTAAACTGCAAATCTTCCATAGTTACCGCCTCAGTAATGGAAAAACAATCGTGTACTTCAGCCATGCTTACCTCTTTACGTGGGTTCTTTATTCCTGCCTCACTGTAAGCTAGAACTCCAACACGATACCCAGTCTCAACATGAGCACCATCCCATTTCGTGTACATCAACTCCTCGCCAGAACTTAGAGCAACCTGTAAAGCTTTGATGTAAACTGGGTCAGGTCTAAAATTCTTAGCCATGTCAGCTCTGGTAACAATAGCTGCCGCCGAACCGTCACTAACCCCACAGCAGTCAAAAAGTCCAAGCGGCCAAGCAATGATGGGAGCATTCATTACCTGCTCTTCGGTGACTTCGCGGCGCAGGTGTGCCTTCGGGTTCAAAGAACCGTTATGATGGCTTTTAACTGATACCTTGGCCAGCATCCTTTTGCCCTCATCCGGGCTTAACCCATAGACAGCAAAGTATCTGGTAGCCATCATGGCAAAACTGCCCGGAGCAGTCAACTTGGGCATGATGAGCGCATTTCTTGTTCCCAACAGACCGGGACCACCAGGAAGACCACCATACCCGGTATCCTTAAGCTTTTCCACACCTAAAGCCAAAGCAATGTCATAGGCCCCCGAAGCCACCGCATAACAAGCTCCTCTCAAGGCTTCTGTACCAGTAGCACAGAAGTTTTCTACCCTAGTCACCGGGATAAAAGGCAACTTCAGCGCCAATGCCAAAGATGTAGCTCCCTTTCCTACACTCTGCTCTTCAAAATGTACACCAAACCAGGCAGCCTGAATATCCTTCTTTTCTATGCCGGCATCCTTGATGCATTCTTGAAATGCATCGACCATCAGGTCTTCAGCACCTTTATCCCACAACTCACCAAACTTCGTGCAGCCCATGCCTATGATAGCTACTTTGTTTTTTATACCTTCTGCCATTTTTATCTCCTCCGTATTTATTCGTTAATTTTAGGCACGTATCGGTGTTGCCTTCCAAGAGTAACCATAGACTCCACGGGCCTCATCAATATATCTCCTGCGGAAGGTCATCTCCACTGGCATGCCCACCTTAATCGAGTCAAGGTCACAATCGGTGAGGTCAAACCAAAATCTACCGCCACCTTCAAAATCTACAAAGCCATAGATTGCCGGCGGGTCAATGCTAGCAGCAAGGTTATCACCGGTATAGGTGAATAGGACACCCTTCTTATCTGAGAAGCGATAACTTTCCATCTCATCAACAGCCCCACAATCTGGGTTCACACATACTCTCTGAGCAGGGTACTGAGGAGTGCCGCAGCGCTTACATTTCGAACCGCAAAGCGACAAAATCGATTTGCGTTCCCTGAATAGGGTGGACATCGGAGTACGAATGCTTTCCTCACCACGCATACCTAAGTCCACTGGTGCTAGATTGCGGAAAGCAAGATATTTCTCATAGCTGGAGAGCTCTTTTTTCGACGCTAAATTTTTCTTGACTCCTCGCCTATCTGGCAACTTCTTTATCTTCTCAGTCACTTGGAAAAATAGAGCATCGCCGCCATTTCCGAAGCTGGCAACCAGAATCTTGTCTCCTGGATTAGCATCTTCAAGTGCTGTTGCCAGTATCATTAAAGGCGAAGCCGAACCGGTATCACCTATTTTATCAAGCAGGGTATCTTGAATCTGACCTAGCTCGGCACCCAGCCGCTTTGCTATTGCACCATGCTCCCTGGCATAGAGGCTTGGGTAAGCTATTTTAGCAAAGTCCTTGATGTTCAGATTATATTTCTTCAACAGCCCTGAGATTACCTCGGGAATCATTCTAGTATAGCCCTCATCACGAATGAACCTGTCTTCCCAGGCATGCTCGAATTTCTCTCCCGCTGCTCTCCAGCGGTCGGGAAAATCATATGAAACAGAATAAGAACCTTCAAATGTAGCAATCACATCATCACTTCCCGCGAGAAGAGCTGCAGCACCATCACCGTACAAAGGTTCCTGGGAACTACCTGGCTTGCTTAACCGACAGTCGGAAGCACAGACTAGGACATTGCTGGATGTTCCTCCCTTTACAGCGTCAAAAGCAGACAGTAACGCACTAGTCCCCGCTTTTGTAGAGCCAACAAAGTCAGCTGTTCTTATGCTAGGCTGTAGGTCAAGAGCCGTAGCTACAATGGCAGAATTTTGTCGCAGCATGTACGGCTGACTAGTAGTTGCGAGATACAAGCCATCTATCTTTTCTCGTTTCACACCGCTCAAGCAGTCAATGCCAGCAGCTACTGCCATGCTAAGGGTATCTTCATCATAGTTTGCAACTGCATTCTCCCCAGGTGCAGGAAATGTACCCAAAAATCCAACAGCTAAGAAGATAGTATTGTGATTCATTCGATATCGTGGGATATAAGCTCCGTATGATTTGATGCCTACCATTAATTAAACCTCCTGAAATCAGCGTTTATTGTGCCCACAGGAATCTACCATAGACCCCGTATCCTGTCAAACTCTAGCCACCCCATAAACAAACTTGTCGATGAGAAAAACATCATTCATCTTCTACCACTTGACAAATATGGAAAAGGCTTTTACAATGTACACAAAATAACTGTACACAAATTATAGGAGTACCAACCATGTATGACGCCAGAAAAAATATCTGCTTTAATCTAGGACGTGTCATGCGCCGCGTCTACGACTACTATGAAAGACGTCTATCCCCTTTCGGTCTGACCCCCCCACAGTACTTTGTATTCAATGCCTTATGGATGAGCGACGGCATTACTATCGGCGAGCTTGGGGGCCGAGTCTCGCTTGATAGCTCAACACTAACCGGGATTATTGACAGGATGGAAAAGGGTGGTCATGTAGAGCGTAAGCCAAACCCTGATGACAGGAGATCAGCACTAGTATTCCTCACCGAAAAGGCACGAGAGCTGGGGCCTCGTATATTAGAGTTCGCCGACGAACTCGACGCGACCCTGAAACAGCCATTCTCCAAAAAAGACATGGCTACATTTGAGCGGGTACTCCGGGCGATAGGCGAGACAAACGCTAAAACGTTAGGAAAATAATGATAGGTTTATGGTAAGTTAGCAGACTTAGCTACAACGAAATGCAAGAATAGCTATGAAAAAAACTACGTAATTATCCCGTTGGGGCAGGTCAGGTATCAATGATGTTTTGACACAAATAATCGAAAATGCACTGCTCGAAATCCGAGCTTGTGGGCAACAAAAGTTCCAGTAAAGTTACATTCAGGCTTGACGGCTAAAAGCCACAAGTGTACTATCAACCTCCAAAGCAATTAAGCCGCAAACAGCCTCATTTCCAGCTAAAAATGCGGCGGCTGTAGAAAGTGGAACCATGAACATTGGCAGTCTCATCGAAGATAACATTAAGAGATTCGGTGAATATGAAAGTGTCCACTTCGAAGGGAGATGGTACACCAATGCTGAGACAAATCGCAACGCCAATCGTTTGGGCAATGCACTCAAGGCGCTCGGCATCGGCAAGGGGGATCGAGTAGTAGTACAGATGCCCAATAGCCCGCCGGTATTCTCGGCTTTCCCAGCCATATATAAGATAGGTGGTATAGTCGTGCCACTGAATCCATTGCTGAGGCCTGACCAAGCCTCCTACATATACCGCGACTGCGGAGCAAAAGCTATCCTGACCAGTTCCGATTACCTGGGCTGGATCAAGGATGCACAGAGCCGGGCTCCAACTTTAAAACACATCATATTAACCGACCGAGATGATGTTTCTGGCACCATCCCATATCGTGAGCTTATGTCAGCTAGTTCGGATAAACTTATAATAGAAGAGACCGACAATGATGACGTTGCCGCTCTATTGTATACCGCAGGTACCACAGGACAACCTAAGGGGGTAATGCACACCCACTATTCCCTCTACATCAATGCCTTGTCATTCTATGAATATATCCTTATCCACCGTCCAGTGACCCTACGCCAAACAAGCCAGTCCATAGACCCTAAAACACTTAAACCAATCGAAGCAGCTCAATGCGTTACCGGTGTTAATCGGACCATGGTGAGCCTGGGGGTACTGCCTCTGTCTCACTCATATGGCATCGCATTCAGTAATACAGGCTATTTTGTGGGTGGAAAGGCAATTGTGCTCAAGTGGTGGAATGCTGAGGAGGCACTTAAGAGCATCCAGACATTCCGGGTTACTCACATGGCAGCAGTGCCCACTATGTATATACAGATGCTAGACTTTCCCGACCTTGATAAGTACGATTTAAGTTCACTTGAAGACTGCAATTCTGGTGGAGCAGCACTTCCCGTGGAAGTTGCTCTAAGATGGAAGCAAAAGGTAGGAGTCGATATAAGAGAGGGCTGGGGGCTAACCGAGTCAGGAGCCATTACCACGGGACAGCCGGCTGATCTCCCGCCTAAGTACGGTTCTGTTGGCAAGTGCTTATTAAAATGTAATACCATTAAAGTCTTCGACAATAACGGTCGCGAGCTTCCGCCAGGGCAGCAAGGCGAAATCGTAGTCAAAGGCCCTACATCAATGAAAGGTTATTGGAACCTGCCCGAGGATACAGCCCAACCCATAAAGGACGGCTGGCTTCACACAGGCGATATAGGCTATATAGATGAAGAGGGCTACGTTTACATCACCGACCGCAAGAAAGATATAATCATCAGAGGAGGAGAGAACATATCACCAATAGAAGTGGAGGAGATTCTTTGCCAACACCCCAAGGTTGTCGAGGCAGGAGTCATCGGCATACCTGATAAGGTTTACGGAGAAGAGATAAAGGCTTTCGTGGTTCTTAAACCAGGAGAGCAAGCTAGCGAAGAAGAAATAATCGCCTTTTGCAAGGAACGCCTGCCCACCTTTAAGATACCGAAAAAGGTGCAATTTACGGAGTCATTGCCCAAGAACCTTTTGGGCAAGGTGCTAAGAGCAGAATTGCGAAATCTGGGTTAAGAACCAAATTAGAGGCTAAGCCTCTACCATAGCTTCGAGTGAAAGAAAAGGTCTGCGCCTAAGCCACCGACCTAAAAGTGTTTCTCACTACTGATGGCATAGAAGTCTGTATCCAAGACTGCCCATTAATAAAAACGACCCCGATGGGATTCGAACCCACGATCTCCACCGTGACAGGGTGGCATGTTAGTCCGCTACACCACGGGGCCGCGCTAATGAAGTTCCGCCAGCCAAAACAACCCCACCTACAAAAGTCTATCAACATGAGGTTTACCATGTCAAGCCAATTACTTCGCATATTTGAACAAGTCGACAATCAGATGTCAGTTTTCAAGGCTAGATTTGATTTTTTCTCCAGGGCAATATAAACTACGCTTTCAGCAATAAAATCTTCAGAAGAGGCAGAATTAATGCATTCCAAAGTTTTATTTGTATTCCTAGCTTTAACCGTTACCCTTCCATTGATATTTCTAGCGTCCCCTGTTCCCGTCCATGCTGCTGGCATCACTGTAGCTCCTACATCGGGCACTGTCAGCACATCTATACACATCAGTGGTAATGGCTTCTCCGGCCGCTTGGCTACCATCCACTGGGATAACCAGATCATACTTAGCAAGATACCCATATCTGAAACAGGCGAGCTAACGTGCAATTTAAAAGTCCCACCTGCTTGCAGGGGCAACCACATCATTAAAATTACAGATGACAGCAATTGGACTGGCAGCACAGCATCAGCTACATTCACCATGACAGCAATTGGACTGGCAGCACAGCATCAGCTACATTCACCGTGTTTCCAGGGATAACAATCTTTCCACGCATTGGTCAAACATATACAACGGTTACGGTTATCGGGAACGGCTTCGCTGCTTCCGAAAAGGACATTAGAATAACCTGGGACGGTAATGTTCTACCCGCTTCTGCCACTGCCGATCATCTCGGTACATGGAGCATCAATTTTGATGTCCCGGAGACGAAAAAGGGCGAATATTCTATCGGTGCTTTCAGTAGTTCGACCGATGTGTCAGAAATCGGTGAACACAGATTTATTGTAGCTCCGTTTGCAAAAATAGAGCCAACCTCGGGGCCAGCGGGCACAGAAATTACAATCGATGGATTTGGCTTTCGAACCGGTGAAGACGGCATTACCATAACCTGGGACGGTGAAATAATCCTGTGCAATTTAGTAGGGGGAGCAGATGGCAGCTGGAGTACTACACTAAATATTCCACCTTGCACTAAAGGCTACCATACAATAGGTGTCTACGGTAGTAGTTTTACACCCAAAGGAATTGTTCCTAATATCAATTTCAACGTAGTTCCACACATTGAGCTGCAGCCGGCTTCAGGAAACAAGGGAACCAAGGTAACTGTTAACGGGGCAGGTTTCGCTAAGGACGAAGCAATAATCTTAAGCTTTGAGGGAATGGCACTCGACGTAAGAGCCGTCACCGATGACATAGGGAGCTTCAGCACTGCCTTTGAAGTCCCTCAAAGCAGGGTCAAAGACAACAAAGTAAAAGCTACGGGAAGCGCTGGTAATTCGGCTGAGGCTATATTTGTCACAGAGAAAATCGCACCCCTCGCACCAACACTATTATCTCCCCAGCAGGGAGCTAAATTGAAAATCTTTGATTCAGTTGGCGATGTGTTTTTTGGAACCGCTAAAAGCCTAATCGGAATTATTGCCTTCAGAGATTCTAAGC
>JAPLHH010000037.1 GCA_026389735.1 Chloroflexota bacterium
GCATTGATTGTTGGCAGCCTGCTAAATCTGGTTCTGTAAAGATAAAAAACGTAATTACTTGTTTATAATCTGATCAGGTTGTGCACCAACCAATGTAGCCACGACCCTTTAGGGTCGTGGTCACGAGGCTAAAGCCTCGTGGCTACATAAATTTAGGACAGGTCCCTCCCCTAAAGAAAAACCTGAAATAATAGATGATACAATATCTAATCTTCTACTTTATGCTTTGGCTGGGTGTATAATAGAGAAGGTTTTTGGAATGCTCTGCAAATCTAAAGAGAAGACATAAGGAAACGCTAAAGGTGCTGAAATACCGGAGAATGATAATAACGTGCAGCCTAGAATAACCCTTTGTTCTGTTTGCCATTCGCAAATGTCTCCAGGCCAGCAATTCTGCGAGAACTGCGGCACAATGCTGTGCCCGCATTGCCGTGAGCCTCTTCCCCAAAGGTCAAGATACTGTCCGAAATGTGGTTTTCTCTGCGCCTCAGGGCAACATAGTTCAGCCACCCAATCTCCGCCCACCACATCAGCACGACCACAAGCTGCTGCCGTTCCAAGAGCCCAAACTCCTCCACCACAACCCGTCCCACAAGCCGCCATGCACCAGCAACCACCCGGAGCTCCCACTACACGGCATGAGCATAACTGCCCGAAGTGCGGCGCTAGCATCGACCCTGAATTGGGCCGCTGCACAGGTTGCGGCCTGCTTTATGGAAGCAAGCACCGGGTGATGCAACAAGCTGCACCTGCTACACCACCGGCACGTCCTCCACTGGCACCGAGACCACAAAGTTCCACAGGTCAGCAGCCGCCAGTAGCCTATGGCACGAGGCCTCAATATAATAACCCCCAACATAGCCCTCCTTCACCTGGCTTCGGACAGCGTCCAAGCTACAGCCTGCCCGGTGCCATGCCACACGGCGGTATGCCACTGCCAATACCACGTGTTGCGCCTGCAGCCGCCGGCGCAGCACCAATGCCAGCCAGTCCTTATTTGCCGGCAAGGCCATATCCCTATCAAGCAGTGCCACCTGTGGCTAGAGAGGGAGGTATTTCAGACTCGGGGAGGCGGGGGCTAATAAGAATCATTACCACTCTGTTTATTATAATCGTATGCTTTTTTATCGGCAGCGGCATCTACTATTTCGTCACTCAGACAGGGACACCACCACTACCTAATAGCACCGCAGATACCACGCCTCCCAGCATCCAAAGCGATCCCATTCCATCAACAACTGAGACAGGTGCTACCATCACCTGGATTACCGACGAGCCTGCCACGAGCCAGGTTAATTATGGAGAAACTGAACCATACGACTCAACCACTCCAGATACAAATCTTGCCACCAGCCACAGTGTCAAACTGACCGGACTGGACCCCGGCACAACCTATTACTTCAAGGTAATATCAACAGATGCCGCCGGAAATGAAGCCACAGCCAAAGGGGAACTGACAACCTTAGCCACAGCCGATGAAACCCCGCCAACGATTTCAGGCGTAAATGTTAACATTACAGAATCAAGCGCCATCATCACCTGGACAACAAATGAACCTGCCACAGGCCAGGTTAATTATGGAGAAACTGAAACATACGGCTCAACCACTACGCTAGATACAAATCTTTCCAAAACACACACTGTCACATTGACCGGACTGGACGATGGTACAACCTATAACTTCCAGGTAATTTCAAAAGACTCCAGCGGCAATACAGCCACATCACCCAACCAAACATTCAAGACTCCAGCGGTCATCCCGGTCGGTTCTCAAGTCGACAAACTGGCTCCACCTTTCACCCTGAAAGACCTCAATAACAATGAAGTAAAATTAAGCGATTTCCGAGGCAAGATAGTAGTAATCAACTTCTGGGGCATTTTTTGCGGCCCCTGCAAGGATGAATTGCCCTTCTTCCAGGCAATTTCCGATAACGAGTCAGCAAGGGGCTTAAAAATACTCGCCATTAATGTAGGAGAGGGTACTGCAACCGTGCGTTCTTTCATCAATGGTGAAGGGTACACCTTCACTGTCCTGCTTGACTCCAAGAAAGAGGTCAACGCGCTTTACGACGTTGATTATTACCCCACAACTTTCTTTATCGATGCCGATGGCATCATCAAGGAAAGAAAAAAAGGCTCTTTCCAGAGCCGAACTGAGATAGAAAACATACTCAAGTCCCTCCAGACGCAGTAACCCAGCGTAGCGGCGAGGCTTTAGCCTCGGGCACCCGACCCTAAAGGGTCGGGGCTACATTTTAGGACAGGGTTTATTCTGAAGAGGAGATTCTTCAGTCGCTCCGCTCCTTCAGAATGACACGATAAGAAAGGCCCCCTCAAAATGACAATAATCAAGGTTGCCAAATACAATTCGTTTTCCTATACTAGGATGGTTTTGGAGGGGTGGCCGAGTGGACTATGGCGACGGTCTTGAAAACCGCTTTCGCGAAAGCGAACGTGGGTTCGAATCCCACCCCCTCCGCCAGAGCGCTGTAATCTTAATTAATCGCCGAAATCATATATAAAAGGAGGAAACTGGATGAAAATCCACGAATATCAGGCCAAGGCGCTGCTGTCTGAATTCGGCATCCCGGTCCCGCGAGGTGGAGTAGCCACTACACCGGCCGAAGCCAAAAGGATGGCTGCTGAGCTTGGAGGCAAGGTAGCAATTAAGGCTCAAGTTTACGCTGGCGGCAGGGGTAAAGCCGGCGGCATAAAGGTAACCAACACCCCGGAAGAGGCAGAAAAGGTGGCGGCGCAGATGCTCGGCACCAGACTGGTGACACATCAGACAACCCCAGAAGGGGTACCGGTGAGCAAAGTCCTGGTAGAGAAGGCGGTCAGCATCCAACGTGAGCTTTATCTCAGCATCATCGTTGATAGCGCCAGCAGTATGCCGGTAATGATGGCAAGTGAAGCCGGCGGCATGGATATCGAGGAAGTAGCTCGGTTAAGCCCGGAGAAAGTCCTCAAGGTCTATATCGACGCGGCTGGCTTCCAGTCCTTTCAGGGGCGCAAACTGGCTTACGGGATGAACCTGAGCCCAGCTCAGATAAGACCAGCCACCAGCCTGATGACAAACTTATATAAACTCTTCCAAGCCAAAGACTGCTCCTTAGCCGAAATTAACCCCCTGGTTGTTACCACCGATGGCGAGCTTCTGGCCCTCGATGCCAAGCTGAACTTCGATGATAATGCTCTTTTCCGCCATAATGATATCGAGCAACTTCACGATGCAGACCAGGATGACCCGCTTGAAGCCAAGGCTAACGAACTGGGGGTCAAGAATTACATCAAAATGGACGGCAACATCGGCTGCATGGTCAACGGGGCTGGCCTGGCCATGGCAGTCATGGACCTCATCACCCAAGCTGGCGGCAGGCCAGCCAATTTCCTCGATATCGGCACCGTTAATGACGCTAACCGCGTTGTCAACGCCTTCAAGGTCTTTACTACCGACCCTAACGTCAAGGCAATACTGGTTAACATATTTGGCGGCATGGCCAGGGTGGATGTTATCGCCCAGGGCATAGTTGAAGCTCATAAACAGATGGATGTCCGGCTGCCGCTTGTTGTCAGATTAGCTGGGACAAATGTTTATGAAGGGAAACGTATACTAGCCGAATCTGAAATAAAGTTTATTGAGGCAACAGATTTTTACGATGCCGCCCGCAAAGCGGTAGAAGCCGCTAAAGGAGGCAGCAAATGAGTATCCTCATTGATGAAAAAACTCGCTTGCTTGTCCAGGGAATTACCGGCGGCGAAGGCAGTTTTCATACCCAGCGGTGCATCGAGTACGGCACCAAGGTGGTTGCCGGCGTTACCCCAGGAAAGGGAGGCAGTGAAATATTGAGCGTGCCTGTCTTTAACACCGTAGAGATGGCAGTAAAAAAAACCAGAGCCAATGCCAGCATGATTTTTGTACCGGCTGCCTTTGCCGCCGATACCATACTGGAAGCCGCCGATGCTGGTATTCCGCTGGTCGTGTGTATCACCGAAGGCATTCCAGTTTTAGATATGGTGATGGTACACAATTATCTCAAAGATAAGCCAACCCGACTTATCGGCCCAAACTGCCCCGGCCTCATCTCACCCGGAAAATGTAAGGCAGGGCTTATGGCCGGCGATATTCATCTTCAGGGTAACGTTGGTGTTGTTTCCCGCAGCGGCACTCTGACCTACGAAGTGGTTGCCCAGCTAACCCGCTTCGGCATCGGACAATCCACCTGCGTTGGTATCGGCGGTGACCCACTGCCCGGCAGTACTTTTGTCGACATTTTGAAGCTGCTCCAAGAAGATAAAGACACCAAGGCGGTGATACTTATTGGAGAAATCGGCGGCACCACGGAGCAGGAAGCGGCTCAATTCATCAAGGAGAAGATGACCAAGCCGGTGGTCGCCTTTGTCGCCGGAGCTACAGCTCCACCGGATAAAAGAATGGGGCACGCCGGAGCCATTATCAGCGGCAGCTCAAGCAGAGCCCAAGATAAAATAGCAGCCTTGGCCAACGCCGGAGCCATCATAGCCTACAGCCCCGCTGAAATCGGGCTAACCATGAAGAAAGCGTTGAAGAAGTAATAATGGACCGAATGGAAAAGTTTCTTAAATCCACAGCCGCAATCGACAGTGACAATCCGTTGATAAAGGAAAAGGCCCAGAATCTAATCAAGGGCAAGCGTGAAACTACAGACAAAGCTAAAAGCCTTTTCTATTGGGTAAGGGATGAGATTAAATACAACCCATTCGTGCCTCTCGAGGTTCTGGAAAATTACCGGGCAAGCAAGACATTAGAAAGGGGGCAGGGATTTTGCGTTGAAAAGGCGGCTGTCCTGGCTGCCTTTGCTCGAGCTGTGGACATCCCGGCTCGTCTACACCTTGCTGATATTCGGAATTATCTTATTTCCGATAGATTGCTTAAAGTTATGGGTACAAACTTGTTTAGCTACCACGGTTACACCGAGCTGTACATCAACGGGAAATGGGTTAAGGCAACCCCTGCTTTCGACCTGAAAATGTGCCAGAAAAACAGGAGTATCCCAGTAGAATTCGATGGCCAAAATGACGCTATACTCCACTCACACAATTTGGATGGAAAACTGCACATTGAATATGTCAAAGACCGCGGATATCGTGAAGATGTCCCTGTGGATGAGATACTTGCCGCCTGGGAGAAACATTATGGGCTGAAGGCTCAGGAGCGACTAAACCACTCCATCGAGGCAGAAAAGGCAAAGGGAAAAAAGTGAAAGTGGCGAAAATAACAATGAACCAAATGGAAAGGTGGATAAAAGCTACGCCTACATTTGATTTCGACAACGAAATAAAAGAAAAGGCAACTATCCCGTGGACGCAAGGAACCGAATTATACTGATTGAGGAAATTCATACTCCACTGACTGCTCCTGAAGTCTTTGAGCTATTTCACAGCCAGCTTCATAGCTTTTTCCTAGACAGCGGCATGGACCCTCAAAGGCTG
>JAPLHH010000224.1 GCA_026389735.1 Chloroflexota bacterium
AAGGCAATGTAGCCTTCGTCTTCGTGGCTATACAATATTTCTATGCTGTATTTATAGTTTTCCATCTACTTCTAGGTGCCCAAGTTCATAGCAGTTTTAATCTCCTAAGGTCTTTGTTTGTCCACCTGGCCTGCTTCTCAATCATACTCTTCAATATCTTCGTGGAGAAGGTGTCGCTTGAGCGATGGAAAGAAACCGTTATATTCCTGCCATCAAGGTGATGAAATTGATGGTGACTGCCCGCCTGTCGGTCAATATAGAAGCCATCTCTAATTAGCGATGAGATTATTTCTCTAGCAGTCAAAGAGCGGAGCTTCGAGTAATCTATCCCATTCATACAGTGATGGCTACCAGCGGTTCAGGCGAGGTCCTTACCTCTGTTTCTGGTTCTTCCGGGATAACTTCTCCGCGCTCAATGATGCCTTGAATGGTCAGGTCGATTACCTCCTTTATATTCTTTAAGGCTTCTTCTCTGGTATATCCCCAGGTAGCACCGCCTTTGTCCTCAAGGATTGGACAGTAGGCAATCCAGCGATCTTCATCGGGTTCAACCACTACTCTAAAAACGTAAGTCTTCATTTTTTCACTCTTTCAGCCCACTAGACAATCTTAACCAACTCTTTTCATTACCTCTTCATTCATAACAAATCTAGTGTAACACGTTTGGTTTAAAAAAGGTAGAGGTGTGGCTCTTCAAGCTCGGTTCGGGTGGGGTTAACCCCCACACCCACATGTTTTAGTGTCATCCTGAGCATTTCTCCTGTCATCCTGAGGGACGAAGTGACGAAGGATCTAGCTCAGGACAAGCTCCGCGACCGAAGAATCTGCTCAGGACAGGCTTCGCGAAGGAACTACGTAATGAAGAGTCTAGACCCTTCACTTCGTTCAGGGTGACAAAAGTGGATGCTCAGGGTGACATAAGCAGGTCGTTCAAGGTGACAAATGTAGCCCCGACCTTTTAAGGTCGGGGTCACGAGGTTAAAACCTCGTGGCTACATGTTTCATGTAAACACAGTCGGGCTAAAGCCCCCGGCTACTGTATCGAATAGCTGACTATCGAATAAAGAGTCTCGCCTGGTGACGGCCCACCCTCTTCGGGAGGATGAACATCATCTCTCTCCCGGAGCACTACCGGGTATTTTAGCGTTACGGCTCCTTCAAGCAGTGCGCTTTCTGATACAATAGCGCCCTCCAGCTGGCTGCTGCCGCTGACATGCACATTGCCTTCAGGGGCGTAAACGATGGCGTCCACCTGGGTAGCGCCGCTCAGGTCAACATTCCCATACCGTGAAACAAATACGGGGCTGGTTGTCGCTGGGGCATCGACTCTTGAGCTGCCGCTGACCGCGATATTGCAGTCAGCGATAAAGGCTTTGGTAAAGGTCATGTTGCTTCCGGTAGCGCCGGCTATTTCAGCCGATACATTCGTGTACACGACGTCATAGAATTCAAATATCTTGCTGCCGCCGAGATATATATTGTGACTGCAGTTCGGAGTCGGTTCCGTTGCCCGCAGGGTACCTCTGAAAACTATGTCCCAGGCAACCCCGCTGTATTTGCTGCCGCCGATGTTTACAATTTTGCCACCTGTCAGTGCCGTACCGTTGACAACGACCGGACCGTCAAACCAAGCCGAGCGGCTGCCGCTGAATTCTAAATATTTCCCTAGATATAAGGTCGTGTTTTTGACTATACTTACGCCGAACTGGCAGTTGGCTCCTGAAACGGTAGCCACCGCCCGCAGATAAGGCTTCGTGCCGGTATAGTTTTGCCTGCAGGTGCCGTTGTCGTTTATCTCTGTGACCAGTGGTAAAGCTCCGCAGGGGGAGACATCCGTCCATATAGAGTTATCATAGCTGTCCTGGAGCTGTACATTCACGGCTCCGCCGGAGCTGCAGGTCCCGGAAGTTAGAATAACAGAGGCGGAATCGCCGGAGATAGAAATCCCCGAGCCCTCTACTGTGCCGATGGCGTGAAGTCCGTAAGCTATCATCGAATTTGCTGCGGGATTCTCAAACTTTACCCAGCCAGTTCCGCCGAAGCTTGCATAGCCACTTACTTTAACCGGCTTTTGAAAAGTTACAAAATTTGCACCGCTTCGAATAATCAGATTGCCACCAACGCAGACGGGACCGGTGAAAGTATAAGTGCCACCTCCTCCAATAGTCATGTTACCTGCTACATTTACGGCTCCGTATGTGCCAGCATTCATATCCCAGTTGCCGGAAGGTAAACTGCCGCATACCGGCGCAGCCACATTTGTGCTGGCGATATAGCAATCTACCTGGTTGTCCAGCCACTCAGGTCTCTCAGGTGCTTCACCTTGTACTACACCACCCAAAACGTTCCCCTCTCGATTGCATGTGCCGGTTATGGTGGCTTCACCATCGATTATACACGACCAGTCCAGGACGATGTTGCCATTTACCCATACATTGCCTTCGCTGCAGGGCTCTGGAGAGCAATCGCTGGTTATAGTGGAACTGCCGGTCATGGTCAGGTTGCCGCCCAGCGTAGCTACAGCGTAGTCGAAGGGCGAAGAGCCGGCTTCAAACTGCGCTGCATTGGCTAGAAAATGGGCTACGATTTCGGTGCTTTTGCCGTTAACCGGGTCTGTAGCATTTGAAGTAATCACCCAAAGGTTGTCTACAAATGCCCTGGCTAAGGTAACTTCACATCCATTAACAGGGTCTGGCAGAGAAGCCGGTAAGAAGTCTGGGTCTGCTGGGTTGAGACCTGATAGGAACCTGTTGTACGCATACTGGATGCCGGCGTCGGCGGCGTAGAGCCTCAGGTTTGCCTGGTCAACCGCCATGTTGGCGGTGAGGTTGGTGGACGTGAAGCTGAGGGTAGGCACGACCAGCAAACCTCCCAGCAACATCATAATCAGCGCCATTGCCAGTGCCTGCCCGGATTCATCTTTCAGTTTTCTCTTTATTGTCTTCAGTAATTTCATTTTGTCCCTCCTTCGCTAATCTTGTAGCGGCGATCCTCCGGGGTCGTTAAAATTATCACCATGGTAGTTGTGACCCTTTAGGGGCGTCATTCCATCCACCAATTTAGCCCCGACCTTTCACCCAACAATGTAGCCCCGACCTTTTAAGGTCGGGGTCACGAGGTTGAAACCTCGTGGCTGGCGGTTATTACCAAACATCTTATATCTTATCTCCTTCATGCCGGCTATGGTGCCGGAGCCGGCGTGAGCCTTTGCAGGGCTTGATATTCTCTGGGGACTTCTGCCGTGCCGGAAGTGGCAGTTATGTTAAAGGTCAGCGTGCCACCATCCTGGTCATCCGGGTCATCATCATAAACGGCGTCCGTGACAGAGATGTCTGTTGCTATTGCGGTTTGCCCTCCAGTGCTCTCAGTCCTAACGAGCCATTGCTCGCCATTTATATTCTCGAACTCGTAGTCAATAGTTATGTCGTTGATTGGGTTCTGGTCCTGTGGCAACGTTAAAGTTAAGAATGTGCCCGGAGCTGGGTCAACTGAAATTTCTCCCTGTGACATCTGGACATCGCGGGAAATCCAGTAGCCGGCGTTCTGCACCTGGCGCAGGGCGATAGCCCAATTGTTGCTCTGCGGGCTGAGCCTCATCATGGTGATAACGGTCATTGATGCCGCGCCGACGACGAAAGCGGCTATGGTTATACCTACCAGCAACTCCACCAGTGTAAAGCCTTTTTCAGTTGTTTTCAGTTTCATAATTTGTACCTTAATTCAACCTATGTAGCCCCGACCTTTTAAGGTCGGGGTCACGAGGCTGAAGCCCCGCAGCTACATGTTGTTTTCAATCATTCCACCCACCAATGTAGCCCCGACCTTTTAAGGTCGTGGCCTGCGGGGCTAAAGCCCCGCAGCTACATGTTGCTTTCAATTTCATGCTTTCACCTTATACCCGACCAGAGTGAACACTTTTTCGTCATGGGTGACGGTGACCGTTATGCGCTGGATGTTTTCAGAGCCAGGTACGGGAGGACTGATTACGTCTTGGGGAGTACTAATTGCAATTGCGTAGCCCTGCGCCACTAGGTCGGGAGAGATAGTAATCAAACTGTATCTTTTATTGGGGTCATTGGGGTCATACTCGTCTGTATTTATGTAGTCCTGGCTCTTGATGGATTCCATCTGTGATTTAGCCAGGCTGTCAACGGCTACGCTCTTCTGGCTGCTCATCACCGCCTTGGACGAGGTTGCCATGCCGACAAGGAAGACGACGGCAACGGCGGCTAAAATGCCGAGGGCTACCAGGATTTCAATCAGCGTCATACCGCGCTCGACGTTATGAGCAGAGCAGTTTCTTTTGCATATATAGTTCATGTAACTTGACCATTCGTTAT
>JAPLHH010000085.1 GCA_026389735.1 Chloroflexota bacterium
CTGCGTTGCCGTGAAAGAGGTAAAAGTATTTACGCTGTTTGTTTTGGACGCTCAGCTTCCAGAGAACTATTCACGATGACTGAAGGAGTTTATCCCCTAGAAGTAAGACTAGGACTCAAGGAAAAGCAACAAACCTTGCCAACATTTGAACTTATTGATGAACAAAGCAAGACGAAACATTTCATTCAACGTATTGATAGCCTTGAAAAGACCCTAGATTATGTAGTTCGTAATTATGTGCGCGATAAGATACTTCTCCCAACAAAGTTATTCGGAGAGACACGTGAGGAAGTTGATAATTACCTTAACAATGAACTTAAAAAGGGCTATTTAAAAGAATGTCCTATGGACAATCCTAAATTACTAGGGAAACAAGTAATTTGCTTTAAATTAGAACGTGAGAATCCACTAGTTATTGAAAGTCTAACTGCTACAAATGAAGAAGCGAGACCATAAGGCCTCGCTTCTTCATAACATAACTTAACGTAGCGCGTTTCCCAACGCAACGTAAGTATAACTTATATGTAATGCTTTGTCAAGTCCCCCTTGACACTTTATGTCCAAATTGACCCACTACCCGCAAGTGCCGTTTGAGTTTCACTGTGCTTTTTGCTAGACTTTGTGGCGTGGGGCTGTAGCTCAATTGGGAGAGCGTTTGACTGGCAGTCAAAAGGTAGTGGGTTCGAATCCCATCAGCTCCACCATTAATTCTTAAGCGAGAAAGCGCTCCTGTCTCTCTTCCAAGATATTCTTCTGGGTATAGGGCAGTTGGCATACCTTGGGGCAATTTGTACCCACCATGATTCATAAATTCCTCCGTTCGGAAATATTTAAGTTGCGTGTAGTGCTCCTGGCGATATATACTTTGGTGTTGGTTTTCGGCCAAAGCTGATAAATCTTGTTTAGGAGGTGAGCAATGGATTTTTCCCCGGATGATTTCTCTCTAAAAGGCAAAGTGGCCCTGGTAACCGGCGGCAGCCGCGGCATCGGGAAGGCTATTGCTGTTGGACTGGCTAAGGCTGGTGCCGACGTAGCTTTAGCCAGTCGGAAATTACCAGACCTTGAGGAAGTGGCTAAAGAGATAAAGGGAGCGAGTAGGAAGTCGCTGGTTGTGGCAGCACACGTGGGCAGGCTCGAGGAGATAAACAATCTAGTCAGTAAGGTCAAGGATGAGTTTGGCAGAATTGATATCCTTATAAACAATGCGGCTACCAACCCGACCATGAACCAGGCCATAGACATAGAGGAGCGTGCCTGGGACTCCATTATGAATCTAAACCTAAAGGGGCTGTTCTTCCTCGGGCAGGCGGTGGCAAAGTTGATGAAGGAGCAAGGTGGAGGTAAAATTATCAATGTCGCCTCAATAGAAGGGATTACCCCTGGCATATTGCCCGTTTATGCCATAAGTAAAGCCGGGGTGATCATGGCAACGAAGGTCATGGCGCAGCAATGGGCTAAGTATAATATCAGGGTTAATGCCATAGCACCGGGACTGACCAGGACCCGTTTCAGCGAAGCCCTCTGGAGCAACCCTGATATTCTGAGCGTTGCTATGCTGGGGACGCCAATGGGGCGGGTAGCCGAGCCTGAGGAGATGGTTGGCGCTGTGATTTTCCTGGCATCTGATGCTTCCGGCTATGTAACCGGACAGGTTCTCGTCATAGATGGTGGCGCTACTATATAAAGGAGAAAGGAGAATAGAATGAAATTCGAGACGATTATCTATGAGAAGAAGGACAACGTTGCCTGGATAACCTTTAACCGACCTGAGAAGTTTAATGCTCAAAATCAGACCTTGCTGAACGAGGTTACCGCTGCACTGGAGGATGCTAAGGACGACGATGAGGTGCAAGTCATCGTTTTTACTGGGGCAGGTGACAAGGCTTTCAGCGCTGGTGCTGATGTCAACATGTTTCTTGATTGGACTCCCGTTAGCGTAATTAAGTGGTCCAAAGGGTCAAAAAGGGCATATACTTACATAAGGGAGATCCCCAAGCCGGTCATAGCCATGGTGAACGGGCTGGCTCTAGGTGGCGGGTGTGAAATGGCTATGAGCTGCGACATGATTATAGCCTCGGAAAATGCTCGATTTGGGCAGCCTGAGATAAGCGTCGGAGTCATACCCGGTGGCACCGGAACTCAGATATTGCCGAGGCTTGTGGGGGAGAAGAAAGCAAAAGAGATGATTCTTATCGGCGACCCTATTTCGGCTGAGGAAGCACTGCGGCTCGGCTTGGTAAACAAGGTTGTCCCTGCAGATAAGCTGAGGGAAACCGTCGATGAGGTCATAAAAAAGCTTAAGAGCAAGAGCCCGGCTATCTTGAAAATCGCTAAGCTTGCGGTAAACAAGTCGCTCGAGACACCGATTTCGGTTGGTGTTCAGTGTGAAGAGGAGTTGTTTGCTCTGTGTTTTGGTACCCAGGACCAGAAGGAGGGGGTAAAGGCTTTCCTGGAGAAGCGACCTGCTAAGTACACGGGGAAATAGTTCCAGGCACTTTAGTAAAGACTGCGATTACGGCGATAAGAGAAGATGACGGTGGTGAAAGATATGAATGGCATCGCCGTAATCATATTATTACGCTACTATCCCCTTCAAGCAAGTAATAAAATTGTTTAAGGTTTAACAATAAATCGAACGATGAGAACACCTAGATAAATCATCACTCCTGCTGCCATCCAAATTATGGCAATAACTTTCAGGTCTCGTGCTTTTTGTTTCTTTTTATCTTCTGGTGCTGAAAGATATCTTGCTACATAAAAAAGAGGTAATCCAATACCAATCAACACTACTCCCATTAACCAAATAATCAATCTCGTGGTATCCATTCTTATCTCCTCCTTTTATTGCAATTACTTTTCATTTGCCGTTATCTTTTCTATTTCGATGTTTTCTCTGCTCATTAAGCATCTGATTTCTACTTGTTGTCAAGGGATAATTGCGTATTATTATGTGGTTATTTGTCTTTCCTGAGCTTCTGGCTTTCTATCTTATATAAGGCGGCATCGCCGATGCCGAAATGGTGGGCGATCTCGTGGCGTACTACTCTGCCGATCTCCATTTCGATTTCTTTGTCGGAGCGACATTTCATTTCGATGGGCTTCTGAAAGATGGTTATCTTGTCCGGTAGAACCAGGTTGTATCCACTGTCTCGCTTGGTCTGAGGTACTCCTTCGTAAAGACCTAGCAGCTGTGTCTTATATCCGAGTCCTAACCGGCTGATTTGGTTTGGACTGGGCCAGTCCTCAACTATAATATCGACGTTCTCCAGTTTGCCTTTGAATTCCGCTGGCAGTGCTTCTATAGCTCTGAAGACGATGGCTTCGAATTTTTGCCTTTCCATGTTTCTTAATCTGCCTGTTTTCATTATACACTGCTTTGTTTCATTCTGGCAGTTGTTCACCGCAACATGTAGCTGCGAGGCTTTAGCCTCGCCTAAGCACCTTAAAAGGTCACGGCTACATTCATTGAATCAGCGAGGTTGACGGGATAGCCTTGACGGGATAAAATCAGCCTGTTAGTCAATCCCCTTTTATTAAACGATTTTGATGTATAAACGAACTTGTTGACATTTCCGTAATGAATGCGTTAATATTCATTTGAAATAATGTTAGGTAAGAGGGAAGTTTATAGATGCTAGATATACTGAAGAATCCTTTTGTTGGTGTTCATGAGTTAAGAAAGAACTTGACCAAGCTTCTTTTGTCCGTCAAAGAGGATGGGGCTGATGTTGTAATCACGCAGCAGGGAAAACCCGTGGCTCTTTTGGTGGATGTGGAAAGATATCTCGAGATGAAACAAGCGTTGAAGGAGTTTTCTGATCCAGAGTATTTGGCTGCTTTATTGGAGGCGAAGAAGGGAATTCGAGAAGGGAAGGGAATTCCGGCTGAAAAGGTTTTTGCCAATAAAGGGCTGTAATGTACCGAGCGATATTTTCCCGTCGGGCAGAAAAAGCCTTTATGAGCTTGCCTGATAGGGAAGCTAGAAAAGTTAAAGAGGCGATACAGAAGCTGATAGAGAATCCTCGGGCTCACGGCACGATGAAGTTGGAAGGCGCACCGGTAGCTCGTTATAGATTCAGGATTGGAGACTACCGGATTCTTTTTGATATAGATGACGAAGCTAAAATTATCGAAATTTTGGACATTAGGAAAAGGGACGAGCAAACTTATAAATAGAGGTTGCTGATGGCTGTTAAATATAATCCTCAGGAAATCGAGAAGAAGTGGCAGGAGAAATGGGCGGCTGGCCGACTTTATGAGGTCAAGGAGGATGGCAAGCGCCCTAAGTTCTATGCCTTAACTATGTTTCCGTATACCTCGGGAGACCTTCATATCGGGCACTGGTACGCTATGGCGCCTTCAGATGTCCAGGCCAGATTTAAGCGGATGCAGGGCTACAATGTGCTGCATCCTATGGGCTTCGATGCTTTCGGGTTGCCGGCAGAGAATGCAGCTATTAAACACGGCATTCATCCTTATATCTGGACGATGGAAAATATCGAGAATATGCGCCGCCAGCTTAAGAGCATCGGGGCTATATATGATTGGAGCCGTGAGGTGGTCACCTGCTTGCCCGAATACTACAAATGGACGCAATGGTTTTTCTTAAAACTGTATGAAGCCGGTTTGGCTTATCGGGCTAAAGCACCGGTTAACTGGTGTCCCAAATGCCAGACAGTGCTGGCTAACGAACAGGTGGTGGGTGAGGGTTCCTGTGAGCGCTGCGGCACGGCTGTGCTCAGGAAGTTGCTGGAGCAGTGGTTTTTCAGGATCACCAAGTATGCCGATGAACTTCTAGACTTCAGCAAAATAGACTGGCCCGAGCGCATAGAGATAATGCAGAATAACTGGATTGGCAGAAGCGCCGGCGCCGAGATTTCCTTCGGTCTGGAGCATAAAGGCGTTGATACCAAGGAGATAAGGGTATTCACCACCCGTCCCGATACTATCTTTGGGGTCACCTTCTTTGTCCTGGCGCCGGAGCACCCTCTGGTGCCTTTGCTCACCACACCGGAGCATAAGGCTGAGGTGGAGGAGTATATCCTTCAAACGCAGAAGCAAACTGAGATTGAAAGAACATCTGTGGAGAGGGAAAAGACCGGCGTCTTTCTGGGGAGCTATGTGATTAACAAGCTGAATGGCGAGCCGGTGCCTATCTGGATTACCGACTATGTGCTGCTCAGCTATGGCACCGGGGCGGTGATGGGGGTTCCGGCACATGACCAGCGTGACTTTGAGTTTGCCAAGAAATATGGGCTGCCAATACGGGTAGTCATCGCTCCTCCGGATTGGTCAGGAGAGGAATTCGAAGTTGCTTATACCGAATCTGGGACTATGGCGAATTCGGGGCAGTTCAACGGTCTTCCCCGCGAGCAGGGATTTGAAGCCATCTGCGATTACATGGAGGAAAAAGGCTGGGGGAAGCGGGCTGTCACCTACCGGCTTCGTGACTGGCTTATCTCCCGGCAGCGCTACTGGGGGGCGCCTATTCCGATGGTGTACTGCGATAAATGCGGCATCGTACCTGTGCCGGAGAAGGATTTGCCGGTGTTACTGCCGCCTGATGCCGAGTTTAAGCCCACCGGTGAGTCACCGCTGAAATACTGCGAGTCCTTTGTTAATACCACCTGCCCGAAATGCTCTTCGCCGGCAAAGCGGGAGACCGATACCATGGACACCTTCATGTGCTCCTCGTGGTATTTCCTGCGCTATACCAACCCCGGTGCTGACAGTTTCCCCTTTGACAAGGACAAGTTGAAGCACTGGATGCCGGTGGACTTGTATACCGGCGGAGCGGAACATGCCGTCATGCATCTTCTTTATTCCCGCTTCTTCGTCAAGGCGCTCAGAGACATGGGACTGGTTGATTTCGATGAGCCCTTTACCAAGCTGTTCAACCAGGGGACGATTATCTATCAGGGTGACAAGATGAGCAAGTCCCGGGGCAATGTGGTTACGCCAGATGTCTATGTGTCCGAGATAGGGGCTGATGCTGTTCGAGCTTATCTCATGTTCATCGGCCCTTGGGAGCTGGGTGGTGAGTGGAGCGACCAGGGCATTGTAGGCATGAGCCGCTGGCTGAACCGGGTTTGGAATTTGGTAATAGCTGGTTATTCAGAGAAGAATGTTGACCCTGATGTGGAGAAAGAGCTGAGCCGTCTCATTCACAAGACCATCAAAAAGGTGACCAATGATATGGAGCGGTTCCGCTTCAACACCATGCTGGCGGCGCTGATGGAGTTTACTAACTATCTTGGCAAGGTGCACGACGGTGGCACGGTGTCTATTTCTCTGTGGAATGAGGCCATAACCAACTTGCTGCTGCTTTTAGCGCCGACGGCGCCGCATCTTACCGAAGAACTGTGGATGAGGACTGGCCATCCTTACAGCATTCACAATCAGCCCTGGCCGGAATGGGATGAGGAGCTGGCCAAAGAGGAGGAGGTAACGTTGGTCATCCAGGTGAACGGCAAGTTGAGGGACAAAGTTACCGTGCCGGTGTCCATTACCGAGGCCGAGGCCAGGGAGTTAGCTTTGAGCCGAGAGCGGATAAAGGTATATGTCAAGGGCAACAAAATTGCTAAGATTATCTACGTCCCGCAGCGGCTGGTCAATATAGTGGTGGGGTAAGGCGGTCAAGACAGACCGTACCGATGGTTTTAGGGGTGTCAATGATTATATGTAGTGGGATAAAGCAAAACTACTCCGATTTGGCAGATTACTTGTGGGTAATATTGCGTAGTATTGAGGCCGAGCTCATTTTTAGGCTCAAGGGGTATTCCTATGGTCACAGATGATAACAGGATTGAGTTTGTGATTAACAATTTTACCAGCTTGGAAAAGCGATTATCAGAATGTATGGAGTTCATACCATTTGTTGGTCAGAATAAATGTGTTGTTTCTTCAAAATTCATTCCTATGATTCTAGAATCGTGCGGTCTAATAGAATCGATCCTCAGAGAAATCACCAAGGACAAAAGTAGAAGATACAGTTTTAAGGACTATGCAAAATTACATGAAGCGAATTTAGAACTTGATGAAACAATTAGTATTTTTCTTGTGTCGCCAATCAAGTTCTATCAACCATACAAGAGATGGACGGAAGTAATACCTGAGTGGTGGGGCTGTTATAACAAATTAAAACACGACAGGTTAAATAATTATGAATTCGCGACCTACGAAACTGCGATATTGTCGCTTGTGGGATTGCATCAATTGATATCGAAGTGTCGGTTATTTACGGATCATATTATAAAGGCAGGATGGTTTAACCCTTCTGGTGAGTTTATGCCGGAACTTGTCTGCGCTCGTATATCAGAATCTGGTATACCCCTTTCGACAATCCCTTGTGAATCAAATTTGTTTGTAAGCCCTTTGAATTTTAATTTCGTTTCCTTTCAAGACGGGGTTCCTGTAATCGAAGAATGTGATTTTAGTGATAGGGTAAAGCTTTTGTTGACTATGTCAGGCTATTAGTAATTCAAGGCGTTTGTCATCAAGTGCCCGATAAGTAATGCTTATCTGCAGACTAATATGTATAACATTAGTGACGTTGTTTCTTGGGGATGTGGCATCATACGTGCTGAGATGCGTTAACTGTAATCATTGGTAGGAGGGATTATATAAGACACCTATAAGGAAATAATCATGGCGCTGAAAATCGTATTAATAGTCATACTGGTAATTCTGGCGTTTCCTATTCTGTGGCTCAGCGTGGCTAAGTTAGTCAGGAAGCTGGTTCGTTTTCCGGCGCCGGCGTTTATCGGGCGTCTTCTGGATAGTAACTACAGGAGGAGGATACAGCCGCCGGATAAGTTTATACAGCGCAGCGGCATAAAAGAGGACATGCGTGTCCTCGACTTAGGTTGCGGTAGCGGAGCGTTTACTACTTTTGTGGCTAGGGCTGTCGGTGAGAAGGGGAAAGTGTACGCTCTTGATATCCAGTCAGATATGTTGAAGCAGCTTGAGAAAAAGCTGTCCAAGCCTGAAAACAAAAACATCAAGAATATCAAGCTGATTGAAGGCAATGCCTATAAGTTGCCGTTTGATAACGGTTCTCTCGACCTTGTTTACATGGTTACGGTCTTGCAGGAGATACCAGATAGAAACAGGGCTTTGCACGAGGTAAAGAGGGTATTGAAGCCGGGCGGCGTTCTGGCGGTAACGGAATTGTTTCCTGACCCTGATTATCCCTGGAAGTCCACCACCATCAAGTTAGGCAAGGGAACCGGCTTTGTGGTGGATGAGGTATCAGGTAACTTTTTTAATTATACGGTGCGGTTTAAGAAGCCGTAGGGTGCTCGTCCGTTTTGTCATTGCAGGCACTTGGTGCCGTGGCAATCCTGGTGTGGGGGTGACTTTGAGATTGCCACCCCTTCGCTACGCTCAGGGTCGCAATGACAGGTGGGAGTGGCTCGCAGTGACAGCAAGCTAGGGGCCGTTCTTTATTTTGAGTAGCACTAGCATCAGTATGTTAGAATAGAGGATGGTGGATATAGAGGCGAACGTTCGAGAAGTGCAGAGGTGTATTGCCCGGGCCTGCGAGCGAAGCAACAGGTCGCCCGGTGAGATAACGCTGGTGGCGGTTACCAAGGTGGTTGGGATTTCGGCGATAAGGGCGGCTTTCGACTGCGGGCTAAGGGATTTCGGCGAGAATCGAGTCCAGGAAGCAGAAGGTAAGATAGGACAGCTTTCAGACCTTAAACCTGATGTTACCTGGCACATGGTGGGGCATCTTCAGAGCAATAAGGCTAAGACAGCCTTAGAGTTATTTGACATAATTCACAGCGTTGATTCCATAAAGCTGGCCGAAAATTTGAGTCGCCGGGTGGAGAAAACCCTTCCTGTTTTGCTTCAGGTGAATGTTTCTGGAGAAGCAACCAAGAGCGGTTTCGCTGTAAATGAGGTTGGGGCAGCGGTCGAAGGGGTAAGGCAGTTGCCTAATCTGAAGGTGATGGGGCTGATGACCATTGCTCCGTTAGTGAAGGATATTGAGAAAGCTCGTCCGGTATTTCGGAAGCTGCGGGAGCTGCGAGATTTTTTAGGACTGGAACATCTGTCCATGGGTATGACTGATGATTTCGAGGTGGCGATTGAGGAAGGGGCGACCATGCTCAGGATAGGTCGGGCTATTTTCGGCGAAAGGAGGTAGCTATGAAGATAAGTTTTATCGGTGGTGGAACTATGGGGGAAGCGATAATTAAAAGCCTACTGGCTAAAGGAGCAGCTAAACCTGGCGATGTCACTGTCAGCGATGTCAGCCAGTCGCGGCGAGATATTTTGAAGGAGAAACATGGTGTTAAGACTACGGCTGACAACAGAGAAGCAGCGAAGGGTGCTGAAGTTGTTGTTCTGGCGGTGAAGCCGCAGGAGCTGAGCAAGGTGCTGGGCGAGCTAAAGGGGATAGCACCTCAGCAGCTGGTGTTGTCCATAGTGGCCGGGGCTACTTTGGAGAGTATAGGCCAAGGGCTAAACCATTCTTGCCTGGTTCGGGCGATGCCTAACATGCCGGCGCAGATAGGCGAAGGTATAACGGTATGGACAGCCACTGCCGAGGTGAACCAGAAGCAGAAGGATATGGCGCAGTCCATACTGGCTGCGTTGGGCAAGGAAATCTATGTCAGTGGCGAGAAATATATAGACATGGCGACTGCCTTAAGCGGCAGCGGTCCGGCTTATGTTTTCCTCATCATTGAGGCACTGGTTGATGCCGGTGTGCATATAGGTCTGCCCCGTGATATGGCTGAAAAGCTGGTAGTACAGACGGTGCTGGGTTCGACGCGAGCCGTCGAAGCGATGGGGAAGCATCCCGCTGAGCTGAAGAACATGGTGACATCGCCAGGGGGTACGACGACTGAGGGACTATTACAACTGGAGTCAGGCGGTCTGCGTTCTCTGCTCCTTCAGGCGGTAATCGCCGCCTATAATAAGGCTAAAGCTCTGGGAGCTAAGTAGGGACCGCTGCCCTTCTATGTTCGCTATCAGGTTGTTTGGCAAATCCTACCCGTCATTGCGAGCGAAGCGTGGCAATCTCAAGGTTTCACCAAACCATCGAGATTCTTCGGTCGCTCCGCTTCCTCAGAATGACAGGGAAGAGGGACCGAGATTGCCACGGCACTCCGTGCCTCGCAATGACAGAAAAAGACTGCGGGATTGCTTCGTCGCTGACGCTCCTCGCAATGACAAAAGACATTGTCAGTTTGACATAGAATGGGATGATGAAAATATTTTTCCTGAGGTGGTTTATCCGGATGTGGCGTTCTTATTTCGGAGGATGAACGAAGTTACCCTGGAGAGCGTGAATCCAAGAGAGGGAGAAGTGATATTGGATATTGGATGTGGCAGGGGTATTGACGGCGTGGAGATGGCTAAGAAAGGGGCGGTGGTTATCGGGCTTGAACCTTCGAATGTAATGGTAGGACATGCCAGGAATCATATCTCTCAAAGCGGAGCGAGTATGAGCCTGGTTCAGGGGGTGGGGGAGCACCTGCCTTTCCAGCTTCGGTCTCTGGACAGGATTGTGTGTAAAGGGGCGCTGGACCACTTTCCTGACCCGGCGATGGTCATAGAGCAGATTGCCATGGTGCTTAAACCTGGAGGGAAAGCGATAATAGCCATAGCCAATTTTGGAAGCCTTGGCTTTAAGCTAGGGAAGATGGTGTGGCTCTTCAGGAAGATGCTCGGTTTTAAGGCCACGGAAGGAAGGATGCCGTGGGAAGTGCCGCCCGACCATACGCATAGATTTGATTACTCGTTTCTTAAACGCCTGGTGAACAGCCAGCTTGAAGTGGAACAAACTACTGGAGTGTCGCTGTTTTTTGGGCTTCCGTGGTGGGGCATATTTCTGGCTAAGTGTCCCAAAGGCATGTCGCTTGGCATATTAAATTCGCTGGATAGAGTAGCTAGGCGTTTGCCTTCCCTTAGTGATGTTGTGGTACTGAGATGTAGGTCGAAGTAAGGGCTGGAGTGCTCTTGCAGTTTCACCCTCACCCTATCCCTATCCCTCTCCCTTCAAGGGAGAGGGGATTTCCCGAGGAATTGTGAACCTTGCGGGCATAAAGGACCAGGCTTTTGGAGAAGAAGTTGTTGAGAAAGCTATCGAGCAGGCGTACAGGTAGCCGTTCGTTATTTATGTCCCACACCAGGAATTTGTAATAAAGGGAAGGGAACAGAGCCTTTTCATTGTCTACCCCGAAGAGGCAGCGGGATATCCAATAGAAGGAATGTAGGGCATGTTTGCGGCGGACGGCATAGATGTCCAGATTGTTTTGTTGTAGCTTGGAGATGATTTCGCTGGATTTGTATATCCTGATGTGACCTCCGGGGCGGTCATGGTACACGCGGCATAATTTCCAGCAAATAGTTTCAGGTAGATACGATGGGACACTGATGGCAAGCGTGCCATCGTCTTTCAGCACTCTCACCAGCTCCCTGATACCTTTAATGTCGTCGGGGACGTGCTCCAGAACCTCAGAGCAGATGATTTTATCAAAAGAGGCATCTTTGAAGGGGAGGCTTGTTATGTCTCCCTTAAGTAAAAGCCATTTTCCCTTGGTTTCACCCTGTTGTTCCAGGAGATAAAAGGCGTAATGTGCCTTTTTGAGGTCCACCTCCTCGATATCCAAGGCACAGACCAGGCAATCATTTCGCTTGCATGCTTCCCAGCTGTGTCTGCCCTCGCCGCAGCCAACGTCCAGAACTCGCTCACCATCCTTAATTCCTATGAGGTCATAGTCGATGGTAAGCATTCATGATATCCCAGATGTACTTTTGTGACATCATTGTCTTGTGTCATTCTGAGCCCTTCGCCTTCTGTCATTCTGAGCGAAGCGAAGAATCTCACATGGCTCAGGACAGGCTCCGCGAAGAATCTCACTCAGGGTAGGCTCTGAGAGGGCTATGAAATTCTTCGCCCTTTGGGCTCAGAATAACAAGGATTGCTGGCTTAATTCTTTAAGATAATTTATATTTCTGAGATTTTGATTATGTAGCTTCTGGGGTTTTGCCGGGGTGAAGTTTCTTCCACTTTTCCAATAGTTGTTCGCGGCTTTCCTTGTGGGCAGGGTCTGGAACGCAGCAATCTACAGGGCAAACCTCGGCGCATTTAGGTGATGCAAACCAGCCAACGCATTCAGTGCACTTAGCGGGGTCGATGACATATATCGTGTCCCCTTCTTTGATGGCTTCGTTCTTGCATTCTGGCTCGCAGGCGCCGCAGCTAATACATTCATCAGTGATTTTGTACGCCATTTTTTAAGTTAACCTCCTTAGATTTTGTTATATATTGCTCTTAATTGTAGTTTTTTTGCTCATTGTCTCAGCGTGATACCCCCTTTCTTGCAGGGGGACAAGCCTCTGGGGCGAACCTTCCCTTCAAGGCAGCAGCAACGTGGTCTGGCACCATCTCCTCGAGGCAACCTCCTAGCTGGGCCACTTCCTTGAGCAGGCTGGAGCTGAGGAATTGATACTGCAAGCTTGCCATGCAACAGACCAGCTCAAGGTCAGGTGCCAGCTTTTTGTTCATCATCGCCATCTCAAACTCTCGTTCAAAATCGGAGCTCATCCGCAGCCCTCTGACCATAACCTGCGCGCCCACCTTCTTAGCGAAATCAACTGTAAGGCTAGAGTAAGATTGGACTCGGACGTTCTTCAGATGAGCTACCGCTTGCTGGGTCATCCGCACTCGTTCTTCGGTAGAGAAAAGAAGTCGTTTCTCAGGCCTGTCATAAACGCCAACTATTAACTCGTCAAATATTGACGAGGCGCGTTGGATGATGTCAAGGTGCCCAAGGGTTACAGGGTCGAAGCTACCGGGATAGATAGCGATAGTCAAGATTTAACCTCCTTGCGGTATATCGAAATGCAGGTGTCACCATACCGTTTTTCTTTGATTAGAGATAGGGCATCATAACTTTGTTGTAGTGGCAAGCGGGAAGCGTGAGAGATTACGATTAGAGATTTGTCATCTATGACTTTTGAATTGGCCAATTGCATTACAATATGATTTATTGACGGGTCTGAGTAAGGTGGATCCATAAATACAATATCATATTTGTTGTCAAGAAAGGTAAGGGCCTTAGCTACACTGCAGCAGTAGACATGAGCCTTTTGTAAAAATCCGACCTTGTGCTAATTCTGTTTAATGATAGCACAACTTTTGGGTTGTTGGTCAACGAAGTCGACCCACTCCGCATCGCGGCTTAAGGCTTCGATACCCAGGGCGCCGGTGCCAGCAAACAAGTCTAGTGCCCGAGACGAGTAACTGTTGAGTGATGCAAGAATAGAAAATATGGCTTCTCTCACCCTGTCTGTTGTTGGGCGAACCAAATCGTTCTTGGGCACCTTCAATTGTTGCCCCTTAGCAATACCACCGGTAATTCGCATTGTCCAGAACCTTTGTCAGCATATTATACATTGACTTATTCTATAGTCAAGCTTGCTCCTTGGAAATCCTACCTGTCATTCTGAGCGGAGCGAAGAATCTAGAGTCCCTTCGCTGTCGCTCAGGGTGACATGTGGGGGTACTACAGTCAAGTTTTGCCCTTTCTTTCGTAGGTGTGTTATACTTTCGAACGGCATTTTAGTACCCATGAAAAGCCTCGTTTTTCAGGGGTAACTAGATAGTGAGGCCTGAGCACTTGTTAGCAGATTTCGGTTACATCGGGATACTCCTTATCGTAGGTATTCTATTCACGCTTACTACGCTTCTTCTACCTCTGACACTTAGCTTTTTCAAGATTGTACCCAGGAA
>JAPLHH010000171.1 GCA_026389735.1 Chloroflexota bacterium
GAATGTTACTGTGCCCAAGAAAAACATGCTGGGCAAGATAGACGAGGGATGGCCGATCGTAGAAATGATGTTGCGTAAAGGAGCTATCGCTAAGTGCGCAGAGTCCATCGGTGCGATACAGACTTGCGTCGAAATGACTGTTGCGTACTCCAAAGAAAGGGTCCAGTATGATAGACCTATCGGAGCTTTCCAGGCACTTCAGCACATAATGGCTGACATGTGGACCGCAATGGAAACCGGCCGTTATTTAGTCTATGAGGTGGCATGGATGGAATCAGAGGGGCAGCCCTGTGCCAAAGAAGTCTCCTTAGCAAAGGCATATGTCAACGAGGTCTACAAGAATGTGGGCAAGTGGGCAGTAAGATTACACGGCGCCATTGCCACCAGCTATGACCACGATATACCACTTTACTACCGAAGGTCCAAGGCCGCAGACATTGCTTTTGGTGGCACTGATTTCCACAGGGAGTTGGTAGCCCAAAAAATTGGGCTAATCTAAGCGCATTTAGCCGCAAAGAGCACTTCACTTAGCCTCTCCTATCCGGAGGGGCTAAGTTTTTGTCTTAACTACAGATTTAATTTTAGCGAGTTCTCAGTAGATACCAAGAACCCTGGTATAAATTACACCCTGCTTAAGACCATTGATAGTGACAAGCAATAGGTGATTATCCTCGCTTGTTCAATTGCCTTACCAATCACCTTATGCTATACTGATGAGCAACTTTAGTTAAGGAATGTTATTAGTAACCCATGAAAAACTTAGTTTTTCAGGGGTTCAATATAATTAGGAGGTCAAAATTTGGCGGAGTCTATTTCAGTTAAACAGCTTCTGGAAGCCGGGGCTCATTTTGGACACCTAACCGGTCACTGGCACCCACGCATGAAAAGCTACATTTTCACCCAACGCAACGGCATCCATATCATCGACTTAGAACAAACTGTAACTATGCTGGATAGAGCCTGCACTTACGTTAGAGAACTGGTCAGCAGTGGGCAAAGCGTTCTCCTCGTCGGCACTAAGAAGCAAGCTCAGGAAATAATAGAAGAAGAAACGAAACGATGTGGTATGTATTATGTCAACCAAAGATGGCTAGGTGGAATGTTAACCAATTTCGCCACTATTCAAGCCAGGATAGATTATCTGGTTCGTCTCGAGGATAGAAGAGATAAAGGTGAGCTAGAACACTTATCCAAAAAGGAAAAAATGAAGGTCGAAAAGGAAATAGCACGACTTAACAAGCTTCTTGGTGGCTTTAAGGAAATGACTACCCTTCCCGGAGCCATATTTATTGTTGACCCAACTAAAGAGAAAATAGCTCTGGCTGAAACAAAAAAGGTTGGTATACCAATAGTAGCTGTTGTAGACACTAACTGCGATCCCACAGGTATCGACTACCTTATTCCAGCTAATGATGATGCTATAAAGGCAATCAAACTCATATGCAGCAAAATAGCGGATGCGGTTCTCGAAGGCAAGATGATTAAGGAGACTGGCGAAATAGGAACTGCTGCACCAACTCCAGCAGGGACAGAACCCGCCCAGCTATTGGAATTCCATATTTTTGCACCTGACGAAGACAAATAGCGAGGCAGTGATGCCTTACCCTACATAGCGAGGAGGTATAATTGCAGGTTTCAACTACAGCGATAAAGGAACTTAGGAAAAAAACCGGTGCTGGCGTTATAGACTGTAAAAAGGCTCTCCTCGAAGCAGAAGGAAGCTTGGAAAAGGCAGCCGAGATTCTCAACCAGCACGGACTGGCCTTGGCTCGCAAAAAAGCTGATCGCGCCGCAGACCAAGGAATAATCGAAGCTTATGTCCACCAAGGAGGCCGGATTGCAGCATTGATTGAAGTCAACTGTGAGACCGATTTTGTAGCCCGTACCGACGAATTCAAAGAGTTAGCCCATAACCTAGCTCTACAAATAGCCGCTATGTCCCCCCAATTCATTTCTCCAGAAGATATGCCACAAGAAACAGACACAGACCCTCAAATAGCTTGTCTCCTGCTCCAGCCCTTTATCAAAGACCCCAACAAGACCATCCAGGACATCATCACTGAAACGATAGCCAAGGTTGGTGAGAATATCAAAATACGCAGATTCGTCAGATTCGAATTAGGTTATTAGAAATGGCAGCAAAAAAGCCCAAATACAAGCGCGTCTTACTCAAGCTAAGTGGCGAAGCACTCATGGGTAAGAAAAGGTTTGGTATCGACCGTTCAGTCCTGACACGTGTAGCCCGGCAAATAAAGCAAATAATCGAGCAAGGCGTTGAGGTAGCTATAGTTGTTGGAGGAGGCAACTTCTGGCGAGGCACTGGTAGCGAAGCTAAGGGAATGGATCGAGCCACAGCTGACTATGCAGGGATGTTAGCTACGGTGATTAATGCTCTGGTCCTTCAGGATTCGCTAGAAAGCGAAGGAATCACTACTAGGACTCAATCAGCCATTACTATGCAAGCCGTAGCTGAGCCATATATACGCCGTCGAGCTATCCGACACCTAGAAAAGAAAAGAGTCGTTATCTTTGCCGGCGGTACAGGAAACCCTTACATGACTACTGATACCGCTGCAGCGCTGCGGGCTATTGAAATCGGAGCCGAAGTCCTCCTTGTAGCCAAAAATAGAGTCAATGGGGTATATGATACTGACCCGCTCAAAAATCCACAGGCGAAGAAATTTGACCGTTTAACCCATAAAGACGCTTTAAACTTGCACCTCCAGGTAATGGACAGTACCGCTTTCTCTCTGTGTCAGGACAACAAACTTCCTGTAATAATCTTCGACCTCCAAGGAAAACAAAGCATAGAGCGTGCCATCTGTGGAGAACATGTCGGCACCTTTGTCACTAACGAGGAAGGGAAATGATCGAACAAATACTCACCGAAATCAATGGTAAAATGCAAAAAGCTGTTGATGCTTTGACCCGGGACCTAGCAGCTATTCGCACAGGACGCGCGTCACCGGCCCTAGTTGAGCATATCAAAGCTGATTACCATGGCGTCCTCACTCCAATCAACCAGATCGCTTCTATCACAATTCCTGAAGCCAAAATGATACTTATCCAACCATGGGACCGCAGTTCAATCCGCAGTATTGAGAAAGCTATTCTTACCTCTGACCTTGGTCTGAACCCAACAAGCGATAGCAATGTCGTACGCATACCTATCCCACCGCTCACCGAAGAACGACGTAAAGAGTTAACCAGAGTAGTTCACAAAAGATTAGAAGAGGCAAGAATTGCTCTTCGTAATCTAAGACGTGAAGGTATCGAAAGATTGAGGCAGTCAGAAAAAAGCAAAGAAATATCCCAAGACCAATACACACGTGCCTCTGAACAACTTCAAAAGCTCACTGATAACTTCATAGACAAAGTCAATGACATAGGACAAGCCAAAGAAACAGAGATAATGGAGGTCTAAAAATTCCGAAAACCTGGAGGCCCCCGTTTTTTATAGAGTGCATCTACACATAGAACATCATGCCAGCACCGAAAAGCCCTACCGATATTCAGCATTCCTCGTTACAGCCAGTGCTACTTAAGGCACTCAGAGTCCAAGAATAAACATGCTCAGGCATAGAATTCTCACTGCTGTTGTCGGCCTACCACTCCTCATTGCCATAATCTGGGTCGGTGAACCTTGGTTTACCATATTGATAGCCACTATGGCCGCAATTGGTAGCTGGGAGTTCTACCGAATGGCTAGTCAGTCAAAGATACAGCCGATCACTTATTTCGGCATGGCTTGGGTACTACTTGTAGTCCTCGGCCCTCATTGCCCATATCCTGTTACAACGCCTTTCCTCATCACCTCAGCCATAGTTGTCTCGCTAATCTGGATGTTGTTTCGTTCTCCGAGGGAACAGGCTTTTACTAACTGGGCCTGGACAGTGGCTGGGATCCTCTATATCGGCTGGATGCTCAGTCACTGGGTTGAACTCAGAAGCTTGGAAGCTGGCAAAGAGCTGGTATTTTGGGCTATGTTCACCACATTTGCTAACGATACCAGCGCTTTTTTTGTCGGCAGGGCCTGGGGTAAACACGCTCTAGCCCCATCCATAAGCTCAGGCAAAACTTGGGAAGGAGCTATAGGTGGGCTATTGGCCGGTATTGTAGCTTCCCTAATTCTCAGCACAATCTTTCCACTGCCCTTCAGCTACTGGCAGACAGCCCTTTTAGGCTGCATTATCAGCCTATTCGCTCAGCTTGGTGATTTAGTAGAGTCACTGCTTAAGCGTAATTTGGGTGCCAAGGATGCAGGCAGGCTAATCCCGGGGCATGGTGGCATCCTCGACCGCATCGACAGTCTCATATTCACCGGAGTTATAGTATACTATTGCGTGGTATTAGCTACATTATGAGCAACACTACTAAAAAACTAGCCGTCCTAGGCTCAACAGGCTCAATAGGACAACAAGCCCTCGATATAGTAAGGAGCTTCCCTGATAAATTCAAGATTGTAGGATTAGCTGGCGGCAAAAATACCAAGTTGCTAGCCGAACAAATCAGTCAGTTTCAGCCCCAACTAGTATGCTCAACTCTTGACTTCAGCCTACCCGATAAGACAAAGTTCTCCTCAATGGAAGAGATAGCCACACATCCTGAAGTCGACCTTGTTGTCATAGCTACCTCAGGCAAAACAGGACTGGCTCCGACACTAGCAGCCATAAGGTCTGGGAAGAAAGTAGCTCTGGCCAACAAAGAGGTGCTAGTCATGGCAGGTGAAATTATTGTGGCAGAAGCTAAACGTCACCAAGCCCAAATCTTCCCTATCGACAGCGAACATAGCGCTATATGGCAGTGCCTTCGTGGAGAGAAAGCTGAGGTGACTCGACTTATCCTGACAGCTTCAGGAGGACCTTTCTATCATTATTCACCCTCACAATTAGCTAAGGTCACCGTTGAAGAAGCTTTGCGACATCCCACATGGAAAATGGGAAAGAAAGTGACTATTGATTCGGCAACTCTAATGAACAAGGGGCTGGAAACAATCGAAGCTCACTGGCTTTTTTCTATACCCTTTAACAAAATCGAAATTGTAATTCACCCCCAGAGTATTATTCATTCCCTGGTAGAATTTGCTGACGGCTCGCTAAAGTCTCAACTCAGTGTCCCTGACATGCGTTTCCCTATTCAATACGCTTTATCCTACCCCAAGCGATTGGCTAACTCTAGGCTACCGCGTATTGACCTAGGCCGACTGAATTCACTAACCTTTGAAACAATAAACTACTCTATGTTCCCGTGCTTAGAACTGGCACTGGATGCTGGCAAAAAGGGAGGAACCTACCCTGCCGTGCTCTGTGCCGCCGATGAGATAGCTGTCGAACTCTTTCTCAAACAGCATATTAGTTTTCCTGGCATCGCTGAAATAATAGCCAAGACCATCAGCTTACACCAAGGCACAGCTACCCCTACTCTAGATGAGATTTTAGCTGCTGATGCCTGGGCGAGAGAAACTGCACTTGAAGTTATCAACAAGGCAAGCTTATGCTGGAAACAATAGCACTTACAACTGTCAGTTTTATCGGCATACTAGTAGTACTTGTCTTCGCCCATGAGTTCGGGCATTTCATCACAGCCAAGTTTGCCCGAGTAAAGGTAGAGGAATTTGGCATCGGTTTCCCACCTAGGATTATCAGTTTCAAGCGGGGCGAGACAACATATTCGCTGAACGCCATACCCCTCGGCGGCTTTACTAAGATGCTGGGAGAAGAAGACCCAACACTACCAGGCAGTCTAGCCAGCAAGAGTATCCCCATCCGATTCCTAGTTCTCAGCGCTGGCTCGCTGATGAACATCTTGCTCCCGATATTACTACTTTCAATCAGCTTTGTGATCCCCCACGATATGGTTTTAGAAAAAGTACAAGTGCAAGAAGTGGCCTCAGGCTCACCGGCTCAAATCGCCGGGATTGAGCCAGGAAATACAATTCTGGCGATAAACAACCACACAATTAGAAACCGCGGCGATGTCGGCTATTTTATCCAGCTTAATCTGGGCTCAGAAGTGAATATCTTGCTTCAGAGAGGCGAACTCGGCCAACAGGAAGTAGATGTGAAGCCAAGGTGGAATCCACCACAAGGACAAGGAGCCACCGGCATAACTATCATAGGAGTAGACAGCACCATAGTCCGCGAGTCATATCCCATCTGGAAAGCAGTGCCTTCAAGCATAATTCACTGCTGGGAAATCCTAGTCTTATTCCGAAATGAAGTAGTAGGCTGGTTCATTAGAGGAATACCACCCCAGCTAACCGGGCCGATAGGCATTGCCGAACTGACCGGTGAAATGGCTAAAGCTGGTCTCAGCCCCCTACTAGAATTCGCTGCCTTAATTAGCATAAACTTGGCCATAATTAACCTGTTCCCTTTCCCGGGCCTCGATGGAGGCAGGCTCATCTTTGTGGCTTTAGAATGGGTTCGGCGGGGAAAAAGAATCTCACCAAAAAGAGAAGGGCTTGTACATTTGATTGGTTTCATAGTGCTAATACTTTTAATTGTAGTGATAAGCTACTATGACATCGCACGTATTATTCAAGGAGGGAATGCATTACCTTGATAGTCCGCAGGCAATCCAAACCCATCAGGATTGGAACGGTACCCATAGGCGGGAATGCACCTATTGTAGTCCAGTCTATGACCAAAACCGATACCAGAGACATACCAGCCACTGTAGCTCAGATTAGGGAACTCACCGATTGTGGTTGTGATATAGTCCGAGTAGCCGTGCCCGATCTTAAAGCTGCACAGGCTATTTCGGCCATCAAAAAGAAGACCTCAATCCCCATAATTGCCGATATTCATTTTGACTACCGACTTGCCCTTGAAGCTTTGACAGCGGGCGCCGATGGTCTCCGTTTAAACCCGGGCAATATCCACGATCCGGAACAAATTACCGAAGTGATTCTCGCTGCCAAGCAAAGACAGACACCTATTCGCATCGGCATCAACGCCGGAAGCCTGCCACCAGCTTCAAAGCCATGCGTATCTATATCTGAGCATATGGTTAATGCGGCGCTGGAGCAAATCAACTTACTGGAAAGTCTGGACTTTGATTTGATCAAAATCTCGCTTAAAGCTTTCGATGTACCTACAACGATACAGGCTTATAGAGCAATTGCCCAAAAAATACCCTACCCTCTGCATCTAGGTATAACCGAGGCAGGACTACCTAGAGCTGGCGCTGTCCGCAGCGCTGTAGGCATAGGTATACTACTTCACGAAGGTATCGGCGACACTGTCCGTGTGTCCCTTAGCGCCCACCCATGCGAAGAAGTAGATACTGCCTACGAAATCTTGAAAAGCCTTGACCTGCGCCAACATGGCCCTACCTTGATAAGCTGCCCTTCCTGTGGTCGGGCTGAAGTAGATATCATCAGCCTGGCTGAATCCGTAGATAAAAACCTGAGAGAGATAAGCAAACCTATCAAGGTTGCCGTCATGGGTTGTGTTGTTAATGGCCCAGGCGAGGCAAAAGACGCTGATGTCGGCATAGCCTGTGGCAAAGGCAAAGGTGCCATTTTCAGAAAAGGCAAGGTAGTGAGCACCGTCGCTGAAAAAGACTTCCTCGGCGCACTAATGGCAGAGGTGAAAAGCCTTTTAAGTTAAAAGAAGGAGAATAGAGTGGAATATCCGATAACTGTCAGTTTGAGCTATCAGGACAAACTTTCGCGGCTAACTACTTTCTTTCGAGGCCTTATGATTATACCTCATTTGATCGCCCTTTGGGCTATCGGTATAGCTGCCAGCGCCGTCGCTTTTATCGCCTGGTGGGCCATTCTGTTCACTGGCAGGTATCCCAAGTGGGCCTTCGATTTCGTGGCTGGGTATGTTCGTTGGTACACTAGAATAAGCGGTTATTTTCTGCTTATAACTGACAAATATCCTCCCTTTAGTATAGAATAACTAACCAGCAAAGACTTAGCCTGTAGAGACTAGATTTTCATGCTCAAAGGATGAAAATATGCGATTTTCCAAGCTTTTTGGCAAAACGCTAAAGGAAATACCTTCAGAAGCTGATACCTTGAGTCACCAGCTATTACTCAGAGCTGGAATGATTCAACAAGTAGCCGCCGGTGTCTACTCCTACTTACCCTTAGGCTGGCGAGTATTCAGGAAAATCGAGCAAATAATCCGAAATGAAATGGACAAGGCGGGCGGGCAGGAGCTGATGCTACCTGCACTTCAACCCTTTGAAATATGGGAGGAATCAGGCAGATACCATTCTTTTGGCAAAACGCTTTTCACCATTATTGACCGTAAAGAACATAAATTGGCCTTGGGTCCAACCCACGAAGAGGTCATTACCATGCTCGTCCGACGCTATGTGCAGAGCTACCGTGACCTGCCACTCCTCCTCTACCAAATACAGAATAAGTTCCGCGATGAACCCCGGCCGCGAGGCGGTTTACTACGAGTCCGTGAGTTCATCATGAAAGACCTCTACAGCTTCCATACCGATGAAGCAGACTTAGACCGTAGCTACCAGGAAATGATCCAAGCCTACAAGAACGTTTACACCCACTGTGGCTTACCAGCAGTGGTAGTAGAAGCTGATAGCGGTGCTATTGGTGGCAAAGAGTCTCACGAGTTTATGCTCATCGCTGAAACGGGGGAAGATGAAATTATCTATTGCTCGAATTGCGATTATGCTGCCAATATTGAAAAGGCTCGGAGTGTTAAGCCAGAACTGGAAACGAAAACTCCCCTGCCCGTGGAGGAGATATCGACCCCAAACATCAAAACCATCGAAGAGGTAGCTAACTTCGTTGGTGTGCCAGCAAGTCACACCCTAAAAGCAGTCTTTTATTCAACCGATGCTGAGCTTGTCTTTGTAGTCATTAGAGGAGACTTGGATGTCAACGAAACAAAACTTAAGAATTTGCTGAAATGCTCAGAGCTGCGCCTGGCTACAGAAATCGAGGTAAAGTCGGCCGGACTAGTGGCCGGTTCAGCTTCGCCGATTGGTATAAAAGGAATTAAGATTATAGCTGACGACTCGATAACTCTCGGCTCAAATTTTGTTGCCGGTGCCAATAAGCCAGACACCCACCTTAAAAACGTGAACTACCCCCGTGATTTCAAAATTGACCTTCTATCTGATATTGCCACGGCTCGACCCGGGGATGGCTGCCCGAAATGCAGCGGCAAACTCCTTTCCAGCCATGGAATCGAGGTAGGGCATGTCTTCAAACTAGGCACCTTTCTCAGCGAGAAGCTGGGAGCTTTTTTCCTCGACCGAAACGGTGTATCACAACCAATCATAATGGGTACCTATGGCATAGGACTGGGAAGACTATTGGCAGCTGCAGTAGAGCAGAATCACGACGATAAAGGCATTATCTGGCCAGTAACAATTGCCCCCTATCACGTTTACCTTTGCCCTCTGCGCCTGGAAAATCCTGATGTCGCTGAAACTGCAGAAAAACTCTACCAAGACTTAACCAGAAAAAACTTGGAGGTGCTCTTCGATGACCGAGATGAATCCCCAGGAGTTAAATTCAATGATGCTGACTTGTTAGGCATACCTCTCCGCTTAACTATAAGCCCACGCACCTTGCAGAATCAAAGTATAGAGGTAAAATGGCGCAAGGAAGAGCAAGTACAAATTTTGTCACTAAAAGGAATAACCACGAGGGTTAAGGAGCTACTCCAAAAAACCTAGAAAAACTAAGGCTGCTCTGATTTGACACGCCGCTGAAACCACGCAGCTATGAATATCAACACGCCACCCAAAACAATAGAGACTAATATCTTTACCACCTTTGGCAAGTCCATGCTCAGAAAGAAGGTGAAGGTAAAAACGCCCGCGATGCAGGCAAGAATGTAACTTACCAAATGGGCCTTTATCGGCTTTCTTTTGGCTGCTCGCCAAATCAGCCAGCCGATAAAAGCCAGAGAGCCAATTACAGCTACAGCACCCATCAATCACCAACCTCTCGCATCAAAGTATTTTCCAAACAGAGCAAACATAGCCGTGGTCAGAGCAAGGCAGGTTAGTTTGCCCGGCTCAGAGAGGTACTTGATATACTCCGCCGCCAAGTAGCCAACCCCCGAAACACAAAGTAAAATTCCAAAACCATACAGAATATAAGTTCTCATACGCTTAAGACCCCATCATCTACTAGGCTCGGGCGCAGGAACGGGCTGCGGTGGTATCTTTTCAGGATACACCGGCACCTCAGGATAATAGCTATAATAGCTCAGGATTATCTTTCGCTCTACTTGCCCAAGCTCAATTCGCACAGTATATTCTCCATATTCTCCAGCCCAAAAGCCTGCTTTATCCAAGTCCTCAACCCGCAATGTCCAGTCCAACGTTACATCCTCAAATGGTGCAAGCTGGACGTCTTCGTCCAGCATCTGCATTATCTTTTCACCACCCTTCCAAACCGAGGCTTTTACATCAGACGAATAGATTGAAAAAGTTCGATTGTCAATCTTGTATCTAAAATAGACCGGCTCACCCATTTTAGTCCCTGTGGTATAACCAGACTCCTTAACCCAGGGTTGCTGCCAATAATCAGGCTCTATTACCTGTTCATGCTCTTGAACTGTGATATATAGCGTGTCATAGATGCCCAAATAGCCATCCACGACAAATATGGCTAAAATGCCAATAAAACAGACTAAAGCCAGGCATAAATAAAGATTCGACTTACCCTTTGCTGCCAAAGCTAACCAACCTTATCAATTCATCCTTGCTCACCAACTTTAAGGATAATATGAATCTGCTTGGTGAAGCTCTCTTTAGTGCCCCCTTCTGACACTCCGCAAAAAGAAAACCAATCGGGTTACAAAAGCGACGGCAACAACGGCGACAAGTATGAACGCCCATAGTGGCATAAGTCCAATCTTAACAAGTATTGGTGTGGTCCAGCCGCTATCATTACCGGCACCATCTACAGCTTTAATCCGCCAATAATATTTCCCTCGAAGTAAAGCCTCCGCATCAGTCAAGGTATACTTAGACTCAACCAGGTCTTCCTTACTCAACAGCGTAGTTGCAAAGTCAGATTGAGAAGATACCTGTAAACTATAGTAAACACTGCTCGGGTCAGAAACATCGATCCAGTCAAAAGTAGGAGCAGCACGGTCGAAAAGGCCTACCCTACTTCCATCCTTTGGCGACACAATTTGTGGTAATGATGGTGAAGTTGTTTCCATCATGAAAACACCTGAGGCTGAGGTCCCACCAGCATCAGCAGCAGTTATATTATGCTTACCACCTAGACTTTTAGGCGCCTTAACGTTCGCTTGAAAGTTTCCTTTAGCATCAGTGACCAGTTTGGTAGCCACATCAACATTGTCATATTTAATAGTCAATTCTTTGTCTGCGCCAAAGCCAGTACCGTTGACCACGATATCACAACCTACATAGCCCTCAGTAGGCTCTATGGCCATTTTCGATAAAATAGCCAGTTTAGCATCAGCAACATCGGCAGCAGCAGTCGAAGCGCTATAAGCATCTATGAAATGGCTACCTCCAGTACTGGCAGGTACAGCCAAAGAGGTGGTCCAGCAACCTTCACTATTAGCTGTGATATCGCTCTTGACAACACTACCATCAAGCGTAACCGTTATGCCGCTTTCGCTGCCACCAAAACCGCAGCCATCGATGGTAATACTATCACCTACATACCCCGAATTCGGCTTAATTCTCACAGCAGAGGAGACAATAAAGGTGACGTCAGGAATTTCATCGGCCTTGGTCGAAGCACCTGAAGCGTCTATTGTATGAACGCCTTTAATAGAGTTAGGAACAACAAAGGTAACGTTCCACGACCCTTTGCTGTCAGCACTGACACCAGTCTTTGCATCAGTGCCATCATAGGTAACTCGAATGCCGCCTTCATCCTTGCCAAAGCCAGTACCACTGACACTAACTGAAGTACCAACATCCCCAGACACCGGGCTAGGAGTGATTTTTGGACTGACTGTTAAGGTCACATCGGGAACATCGCCCGCCTTAGTGGTACTTCCTGAGGCATCAACCGTGTGACTACCCTTGGCGGAGCTGGGCACAGCAAAGGTTGTACTCCATGAGCCTTTGCTGTCAGCACTGACCCCAGTCTTTACATCGGTACCATCATAAGTGACCTTAATGCTGCTTTCAGTAGCAGCGAAGCCCTTACCCTCAACAGTGACAGAATCGCCAATAACACCTGAGTTTGGGTTAATGCCTATCGAAGGGAGAACAGAAAAGGAGCCAGTAAAGACCGAATTACCAATCGGATTTTCCACTGTGACAGTATGATTACCTCCGCAGGCATCAGGTACAGTAAAGGTAACACTACCCCCCCCTGGCAGTGTGCCTTGCTTGACCGCAACTCCATCCCACTTAATGGAATAAGACCCGGCAGTCAATTCAGATATAGTCACCGTCGCCCCAATAACACCAGCCGTTGGAGTCATTCCAGCAGCTTGAGCAGGAGCTGCAAAACAAAGAGCTAAAAGCAAAGCTAAACATAGAGCCGGAGCAGAAACTT
>JAPLHH010000170.1 GCA_026389735.1 Chloroflexota bacterium
ATCCTTCGTCAAGAAGGATAATATAGGGGCTGCCAAATTGGAATACGGCTGCCAGAAATCAAACCCGATACCGATTTAAGGCTTTCGTATGACCGTAACTAAAGTAAACAAAGGAGGACATAATGGCAAAGCTGCTCTGGAAACCATCCGAAGAACGGAAAAAGAAATCGAATATTACTAAATTCATAGATTATGTCAATAAGCGTTACGCCCAGAAAATCAGCACTTATGACGAACTATATTCCTGGTCAGTAAGCGAAATACCTGATTTCTGGGCGGCAGTATGGGACTTTGTTGGAATCAAGGCCTCCAAAGGCTATGACACTGTAATTGACGACCTTAAAAGATGCCCGGCGCCAAATGGTTCCCCGGGGCCAAACTGAACTTCGCTGAAAACTTGTTAAGGTACAGGGATAACCATACAGCTTTTATCTTCAGGGGGGAAACGCAGAAAACAGCCAAAATGAGCTATGCGGAGCTTTACGACACTGTGGCACGCTTAGCAAAATCCCTCCGCCAGATAGGAGTTCGCCCGGGTGACCGGGTGGCAGCATATATGCCCAATATGATGGAGACGGCTATTGCTATGCTTGCTGGTACCAGTGTAGGCGCCACATGGGCTTCTTGTGCTACTGACATCGGCCCAGACGCAGCTATTGACCGCCTCGGACAGATTGGACCAAAGGTTTTATTCACGGTTGACGGATATTTCTATAAGGGGAAGGGCTTCAATTCCATCCCCAATGCCGCTGAGATTATAAAAGGAATACCTTCGATTGAAAAGGTTGTAGTAGCTTCCTATACAGGACAAAAACCTGATATAAGCCATATCCCTAACGCCGTACATTATGTCGACTTTCTGGCCAAAGAAAGAGGACTTGAAATTCAGTTCGAACAGCTACCTTTCGACCATCCCGTGTATATCATGTTTTCCTCTGGAACAACCGGTAAGCCAAAGTGCATGGTGCAAGGAGCCGGTGGGATTCTTATCAATCAATTAAAGGAATTAATTATTCATACTGATTTAAAACGAGAAGATGTCCACTTCTTTATCACCACCTGTAGCTGGATGATGTGGAACTGGATGCTAAGCTCTTTAGCAACAGGAAACACTTTAGTTTTATACGACGGCAACCCCAGCTACCCTGATTCCGGTGCTATGTGGAAACTAGTTCAGGACGAGAAGATAACCATGTTCGGTTGCAGCGCAAGCTATATCAATTATCTCAGGGGCGAGAAAATTAAGCCCGGGAAAGACTACGATCTGTCATCATTGCAGCAAATATGGCAAACCGGCTCACCTCTTTCAGCCGACGGCTTTGAGTATGTTTACCAAGATATTAAAAAAGATTTGTGGTTTAATTCCAGTGCCGGCGGCACCGACATCAATGGCTGCTTTTGTACCGGAAACCCTATCAGCCCTGTGTATGCCGGTGAATTACAGAAGGCTGCTCTGGCCATGAAAATAAACGTATATGATGAAAAGGGCAAACCAATAGTTGACCGCGAGGGAGAACTTGTCTGCGAAGCTCCAGCTCCCCCCATGCCTCTCTCTTTCTGGAACGACCCCGATGGCAAAAAATATAAGGAGGCCTATTTCGAAGTTTATCCCGGTATATGGCGTCATGGAGATTACGTCGTGCGTAATAGCGATACTGGTGGATTCACTTTCTTCGGCCGTTCTGACTCGGTGCTAAAGCCTTCTGGAGTCCGCATCGGCACAGCGGAAATATACAATCAGGTTGAAAAATTGGAAGAGGTGGCTGACAGCCTTGCCATAGGACAGAACTGGGAGGGAGACCAGCGTGTAATTCTCTTCGTTAAGCTTGCTGAAGGGCATAATTTGACGGAAGATTTGAAAAACAAAATTAGAAAGACCCTGCGTGAAAATGCTTCCCCTCGGCACATCCCGGCTAAGATTCTCCAGGTGCCTGATATTCCCTACACCCTGAACATGAAGAAGGTCGAAAGCGCTGTCACTAATATAATACACGGTAGGCCAGTCTTGAACCGAGATGCTTTAGCCAACCCCCAATGCCTTGCTTACTACGAGAGCCTTCTTGAAGAGCTTAAGTCGTAGTAAACCTGCTAGACAATTTGTGGACTGAAAACTAAAAGGTTTTTAGCCGGAGATAAAGACAGACTCTGCTAGCGCTGAGCAGTCACAACCATCAAGCTCACCAAGAATCTACGGTTCTGTATTTGACACACGTAAGTAGTGAGAGTTACCATATTATGTCTGTTCACTCTGAAATACCAAGCATCAATTAAGAAAGGGCAAAGAAATCCTCTGTGACCACAAAGCTATATGAGATTAGATGGCATGGGCGTGGTGGACAGGGAGCTGTAACAGCCGCCAAGATAGTGGCACAGGCAGCCTATCTTAAAGGATATCAAGGGGTAACTGCCGCACCTTCTTTTGGCGCTGAAAGAAGGGGCGTCCCGGTAAGTGCACTGACTAGGATCTCCACAGAAGCGATAGCTGTAGTGTCGCAAGTAGAAAAACCAAATGCTGTTGTGGTTCTAGATCAGTCGCTGCTTAAATATCAAGAGGTAATCAGCGGCTTAAGCAGCGGGGGATGGCTGGTGGTTAACTCATGGCTCCATCCTAAAGAGCTTAACATCAAAGGCGATTTTAACATCGCCACTGCCGATGCCACTAAAGTCTGCCGGGAACTGGGGCTGATGGTCGGCGGACTTCCAATGGTGAACACTGCTATGTTAGGCGCTTTTGCCCGTGCTACCCAAATAGTGGATATAAGTAGTATAGAAAAAGTAATAAGGGAAAGATTTTCCAATGACGCTATAGACATTAACCTCGCCGCTATTGAGAAGACCTACGAGATAACGAAGCTAGAGAGAATAAGATAACGTAAGGCCATGGGAACCAGGGATTGCAAACATATTTGCGATGAGTCATCACCAGCTATTGGCGAAGCTGGCAAGACAGGTGAGTGGCGCAGCCTGACACCAGTGATACAACATAACAAGTGTATCCCAGCTAAGCAAAAGAAGCCATCATGCTTTCTGTGCTGGCTGTATTGTCCGGATGCTATCATCAAGAAAACCATACCCATCCAGATAAACCTGGAATACTGTAAAGGATGCGGAATATGCATGCAAGTATGCCCGGCAAAAGCTATAACCATGGCGTAATGAAGAAAGGGCTCTGTCCAAAACAAGAAGAGTCAGTGGTTCTTTGACAAAGAAAGCTAACAAAGCCAATATCCGATTGCTGGATGGTAATCAAGCTGCTGCCGAGGGAGCCAAACTCAGCCATGTCCAGGTCATTGCTGCCTACCCAATCACTCCACAGACACCAGTTACCGAAGCACTTTCTGAATTTGTGGAGAGAGGCGACCTCAAGGCTGAATACGTCGCCGTCGAGAGCGAACATAGTGCCATGGCCGTATGTACTTCAGCCTCTATGGTAGGAGCCAGAACCTTCACTGCGACAAGCGCCCATGGTTTAGCCTACATGCATGAGATGCTGCATTGGGCGGCTGGGGCACGCCTCCCAGTGGTGCTCGCCTGCGTTAACCGCGCCATCGGAGCACCCTGGAATATACTTAACGACCAACAGGACTCCATATCCCAGCGTGATACCGGCTGGATACAGATATATGCTCAAAACAACCAGGAAATTCTGGATTCGATCATCCAAGCTTATAAGATTTCGGAAACAGTGTACGTACCCGTTATGGTTTGCTTCGATGGTTACGTCCTATCTCACACTGAAATGCCTGTTGAAGTGCCATCACAAGAGGATGTGGATAGCTTTTTGCCTCCATATAAACCACATACTATACTGGACCCAGCCAATCCCAAGAATTACAACCTTGTAACCCTTGCTGACCCCAGAGTTAACGCCGAGGGCACGCTCTGCCACGGATACATGGAACTGAGATACCTCCTCCAGGAAGCTTTGCAAAACTCCGCAGAAACAATAATCAAGGTGGGACAGGAATTCGGCGAATTGTTTGGCAGGAACTACGCCAACATGTTCTGGGAAGATGACCTGGACGATGCTGACATAATTATTGTTGCCATGGGTAGCCTGGCAATGGAAGCAAAAGTGGCTGCGGACATGCTTCGGGAAGAAGGTCATAAGGTCGGCGTCCTGGGCTTGAGGGTATTCAGACCGTTTCCTAAAGCAGGCTTGGCGAAGGCACTAGAGAAAACTCGCCTGATCGTGGTTTTCGATAAGAACATCAGCTATGGCTCTGAAGGAGCCACCTGCTCAGAAATCAAGTCAGCTCTTTACGGGAGCCAAGCAAACGCAGCGATACGAAACTTCATCGTCGGACTGGGCGGACGAGATGTCAAAGCCAGAGAACTAGCAGACGCAGTAAGAAAATCGCTACCTTCAATGGAAACGGGCCCCTTGAACATCGAATATCCTGAATGGATATGTTACATTTGAAGGGTATTTCATTTTGAAAGTTAATGCAGTCAACCTAACCGAAACAGAATATACACTGCCAGGCAATAGAACATGTCCAGGTTGTGCCTTATCGCTTGCCTATCGTCACATTCTAAAGGCACTAGAGGGACAGGTTATTGTAACGGTGCCAGCCAGTTGTCTCACCGTATTGCACGGCATGTATCCGATAACGTCGGTTAATGTCCCTTGCGTGAATACACCATTCGCCTCCACCGGGGCATCAGCAACCGGACTGATTGCCGGACTCAGAGCTACAGGCAAAAAGGGATTGACCGTACTGGCAATGGCTGGCGACGGAGGCACTCATGACATAGGAATCCAGTCATTGAGCGGGGCTGCGGAAAGGCAGGAGGATTTTATCTACATCTGCTATGACAACGAAGGCTATATGAACACCGGCAATCAGCGCTCAGGCTCCACACCTCTCGGTGCTATCACAGGCACCACGCCTATCCTGGGCAAGCGACAAAACCCGAAGGATATAGCTGCCATAATGGAAGCCCATTGCCTGCCGTATATCGCCACTGCCAATGCCTCTTACCCTCTAGACCTATACGAAAAAGTCAGAAAAGCAAAGGAGATAAAGGGCACCAGGTTCATTCATGTATTCACACCCTGCGCTCCCGGATGGCAATTCCCCTACAGTGACACCATCAAAATCGGCCAACTGGCAGTAGAGACCGGACTGGTTGTGCTCTACGAGGTTGAAGATGGCATTTTTCACCTCACTTCTGCCAGCGAGTCACTTGCCCGAAAGGGTAACCTAAGGCCAGTAAGAGAATACTTGACTGAACAGGGAAGGTTCAAAAACATTACCGAAGAGCAGGTCAACCAATTGCAGGACTGGGTAAATGACCGATGGAAGTGCTACCTTGAGCGGGCAACTAACTTACAGTCTCCGACGATGCCAGAAGAATCAGCATCCTAGAACATTTCTGCAAGCACTAAAACATACAAGATATAAAGACATACTTAAGCTTAACAGAGGTTCATGTACTCCAAAGCACTTCCTACTGTGCTACCTGTTCCAGAAAATCGGGCTTGAGGTGTTATATACAGTTCACCCCTTCCGATGAAGTGGTTTTGAAGCCGTCTATCCCCCGGAGCTGCAGGAGCCAGCCGAGGCCATGCCACTAAACTATCACCTTGCATGCAAGGTAGATTCCGAGGGCATTTGGCCACAATTTCACCAACTCCAAATGATTGAGATATGAACCTGCCTCCTTTATGCCAGAATAACAGGCTAGCGATGAGGATAATATAAATAGTATAATAACTCCATCTATTGATATCTATGATATTGCTCCGATGCACCAAAGCGATTTATCGAAGCTTTCCCTGTTTCCGTTAACAAAGGAGGTTGACAGTCGCGGTCACCTTCATATTGGTGGCTGTGACTGTGTTGAGCTGGCTAAGAAATTCGGCACTCCCCTCTATGTTTTCGACGAGGCCACTCTTCGCTCTAAGTGTCAAGAGTTCAAGGCTGAGTTCACCAAGCGTTATTCGAACACACTTATTATATATGCATCTAAGGCTTTCCTGAACCGGGCTCTAGCTATTATCTTCAAAGAAGAAGGCCTGGGGTTGGATGTTGTTTCTGGTGGAGAGCTGAGCACGGCTCAATCAGTGGATTTCCCCCGAGAAAAGGTGTATTTTCACGGCAATAACAAGACTGCCGATGAGCTAAAGCTGGCTTTAGATTGGGAAATCGGGCGAATTGTAGTTGATAACTTCGATGAGATGGAACTACTCAATTCATTAGCTCGTGAGATGGGAGTTAGACAGAGCATTTTACTTCGTCTTACTCCTGGAGTGGATCCACATACCCATCGCCATACCACCACCGGTATACTGGATAGCAAATTTGGCTTTCCGCTAGCCACCGGGCAGGCTGAGACGGCAGTGGCCAAAGCCATGTCAGCTCCCAACCTCAATCTTGTGGGCCTTCACTTTCACCTTGGCTCACCCATCCCCGACACCTCTTCTTATCAGATAGCCATAAGCCTTGTCCTTAATTTTGCCAGGGAGATGAAAACTAAGCATGATTTTCACCTTGCTGAATTCAGCCCCGGTGGTGGCTTAGCTGTCAAATACACAGTAGGTTCTCAGACACCAAGCATAACTGATTATGCTGAAGCTATAACTACCAAGGTTACAAGTCTAGCCACTGAACTTGACTTGACATGTCCAAAGCTAATTATTGAACCTGGAAGAGCTATCGTGGCACAGGCAGGTGTGGCTTTATATACTGTTGGTTCGATAAAAGAGATTCCCGGAGTGCGGAAATATATATGTGTAGACGGCGGTATGGGGGATAATATCCGCCCGGCTCTTTACGAAGCACGGTATGAAGTTTTAGTAGCAAACAAGGTTAGCGATGACGAATCAACCAAAATTACTATCGCCGGCAAATATTGTGAGTCAGGTGACATTCTGGCCAGAGACGTGAGCTTGGCTCCCGTCTCAGTAGGAGATATTATAGCTATACCAGTCAGCGGCGCTTATTCTATCCCCATGTCAAGCAATTATAATATGGTTCCCAGACCAGCAATTGTGATGGTCAAAGACGGCAAAGCCCGCCTGATCCGAAAGCGCGAAAGCTATAAGGACTTGATAAAGCTAGACCGAATTTAGAAAAGATATGTGGCAAACAATTGGTCAACCCAAAGCTTTAGCCTTACTTGAACATGGCCTTCAAACCGACGAATTGGCTCATGCCTACCTTCTTGTAGGAGCACCACACATAGGTAAAATGACCTTAGCATTCGATTTGGCCCAAGCAGTGAACTGCCAAGGGAAAGAGCCACCTTGTGGTGAGTGTCAGTCCTGTCGCAGAATCGCCAACGGTAAGCACGCTGATATTGCAATCATAGGTCTGAACTCAGCCAAAGATTCGGGAGAGGTAAGGACGCGTGTTGAAATTAGCATTGATGATATTAAAGAACTTCAGCACAGTGCCAACTTGCCGCCGTATGAGGGGAGGTGCAAGGTCTTTATTATCGATGGTGCTGAATATCTATCTACCGAAGCGGCCAACTGCTTGCTCAAGACTATAGAAGAGCCGCCACCTCACATAATGATACTTCTATTGACTGCCGAAGAGCTACGGCTCTTGCCCACTGTAGTCTCTCGCTGCCAGCGGATAGAATTAAAGCCAATTTCAAGCGAGGAAGCGGAAAAAATACTTATCGAGTCACATGGCGTTGATAGTGATAGGGCAAGACTCTTAGCCCGATTGTCCCAGGGCTGCCTCGGTTGGGCACTAAGAGTTTCAGTTGACGACAGTTACCTCGCACAGCGCACTCAAAGGTTGACCGAAATGTTTTCTTTGCTAGGTGCTGGGTGGGAAGAACGCTTCAGCTACGCTGCTAAGCTCGGGAATGAGCGTAAGTCAGCCGAAGAGGCAATAAAACTTTGGCTTGTCTGGTGGAGAGATGTGATGCTGACTAAATGCGGCTGCAAACACACCACCACCAATGTTGACTACATCTCAAAGCTTGAGAAATGGGCACAGGTGCTAAGTTTATTGGAGATCAGGAATTTCATCGATAGCTTGCGACAATCGTTAAACCAGATCGCTGTAAATGCCAACCTGCGCCTGGTGTTCGAGACATTAATGCTTGACATGCCTAAGAAGGAGGGAGCACTGGGTAACACACCATTACCCACGCCCGTAAGCTTATAATGCCAGAAATAGCTGGAGTTCGTTTTCATCAAGCCGGCAAGGTCTACTATTTCGACGCTGCGGGTATCCCATTGGAAATAAATGACGAGGTGGTGGTTGAGACCAGCCGTGGCCAAGAATTGGGCAAAGTGGTTATCTCCCCAAAACAAGTCATCTTTAGTGAAATAACCGAACCACTGAAACCGGTAATCCGCAAGGCACAGGCTGAAGACATAGAAAAAGCTCAACAGCAGCAAGAAAAGGCAACAAATGCCATAGCCAAATGCCGAGAGCTAGTAGAAAAACTCAACCTGCCAATGAAACCGATCTCAGCTCAGTATAATTTAGATGGAAGCCATCTCACTATCTTCTTCAGCGCCGAAAAAAGGGTTGATTTTCGTGAGCTTGTTCGAGAGTTAAGCCGTAACCTAAAGACCCGCGTTGAATTAAGGCAAGTTGGAGCTAGAGACGAGGCAAAGTTAATTGGCGGCTTAGGTAAATGTGGTTTCCCCTTATGCTGTACCACCTTCCTCAGCGAGTTTGAGCCAGTTTCCATCAAGATGGCCAAGGAGCAAGATATCGCACTCAACCCGATGAAAACATCTGGTGTCTGCGGCCGACTCCTCTGTTGCTTGGGCTATGAATATGAGCAATATCGGGCTATGAAAGAAAAAATGCCACCATTGCGTCAGGAAGTATCCACAGCTTTGGGAAATGCTAAAGTAGTCAGTTGTAATCCGCTTAAAGAGACCGTAACAGTAGAATTAGAAACAGGTGTTAGCGTAGAATTACCGCTCAGCCAGATAGGTTGGCGCGAAAAACCAGCCGACGATAAGCAGCAGACAAAAACTTAGATTTATTGAGGAAGGTATTTTTGCCACTCAGTATGCACACGGAGGTGCTGGAAGGGCACATAGAAGCCATCGTTGTGTGGCAGTCTGGGTTGACGAAGGAGTGGCATTCCAGCCTCAATCGGGGTCCTTCCAGCCTTCCGACGATTACAAGGTATGCAGGCACTTACCATATTTTCCCAGCTATGCTCCCCACCACGCCGCCTAGGTGTAACATGGTCTAGAGTGAGTTCCTTACTTTCTCGGCCGCAATATTGACAGACATACTGGTCACGATTGAAAACCTCAAGCTTGGTCAACTTCCGCTGCTGCCGCGGTCGCCTGATAAAATAAACAAGGCGAATCACCGATGGGATGTCGAAGACACCATCAACAGAATGAAGGTTGCCCCGCCCATTCTCTAAAACCTCAGCCTTGCCGCAAAACAGCAAAATTATAGCTCTGCGTACTCTGCAGATATTGAGCGGTTCGTAATTCTGATTCAGTACCAGAACTGGTGAGTTTACCACGGCTCTTTCCTAGTCAATTTGGGTTATTTTAGCAAGAAAATCTTTGACCTACAAGAATCTAAGATAACCGACCTCGCCGCGGATATCGTTGCTGGGACTTAGCTTCACGAACCAGCGGCGATTTTATATCGCCACGATAATCAGGTGCATTGATATTTAAGACAAGACTGAGGCTGGGGTCAACCATACGCGAGCCGATACGTCTTTCAATACTATCCAAGTCAAAACAGGTAGTAATCACCGTGGCTAACCTAGCATTATAGCGATAATTTATTAGATGATAGAGCTTTTCTTGTGCCCATGGCGTGGCTGATTGCTCACCAAAATCATCAAGAATAAGCACCGGGGCCTTCTTAATTTTCTCAAAGAGCTCATCATAGGACAGTCTGCTCTCCGGGTTAAAAGTGGAGCGCAAATAATCGAGAAGGTCAGTAACCACAATGAACAAGACTGATTTACCTTCCCGGCGCAGATGATTGGCAATGGCAGCTGCCAGGTGTGTTTTGCCACAACCATTGACACCCATGAAAATCAACCAGCCCTCCGGGGATTTAGCAAAATTGACGGCATTGCGGTGGGCTTGCTCCAAGCTCTGGCGCTCCTCAGACGAGAGATTTAGCGATTTGTAATCGAAATTGTTGAAGGCCTTCTTGCTTAATGCCTCTAACTCTATGCTACTGAGGTGCTCCAAAGTCAGTGCCGATTTCCCCTGAATTACACATATAGTGCATAGCTCAGGGTCAGTCAGATGGCCTCGTAAACTCTCATCAAACTCTTCAACTGGCACATCGGTAGTAATAACTGTAGGTAAGCGGGCATTGAAACGATAATTGAGCAACTGCTCCAACTTACCTTTAGCCCAGGGGGTGGTAGCTGTCATAGTCAAATCATCCAGGATTAAAAGCGGTGCATTTTTCACGCGCTCAAACAGTTCGTCATGAGCAATATCACTGCTGGGGCTAAAAGCGCTCCGAAGGTGGTCCAGCAAGTCAGCGGCGCCTATGTAAAAAGCGGGCTGACCCAGGCTCAGCCGGTAATTGGCGATGGCGCAGGCTAGATGTGTTTTGCCACAACCACTCGGGGCAACCAAAATCAACCATCCCTGAGGTTCATTGGCAAAAGCTTTGGCGGCTTCATAAGCCCGTGTGAAATTCTGCTGCAATGCGGCTTCGTCGTATCTACCGTTCGGCAAGAGATTATCGAAGGTTAGCCGAGACAGGGCACCAAGATTACTGTACCGTTGAAGCTGAGCCAGCTTCTCCTTTTTCAACTCCTCATGTCTGCATCGGCACGGCACGACTCGACTGAAATCAGGACGTCCCGAAGCCGCCAAAGGATGTACGAAGCCAGCTCCTTTACATATTGGGCAAGCTGAGTCAGGCGAGTTTTCTTCGCCTGACTCACCGCTGGACCATGTGTCCGTACTTGCCCCTGATGTACTTCTCGCGGTCGTCCTCTTTTTTAAAATCTCTCCCAGGTTTTCCATCATCTTTACCTTCTGTAGCCCATCGTTCTAAAATACGCGCAATATATTTCCAGCTACGCTTATTTAAGGCGACAGCCTCTTTAAAAGCGCTCTCAATCCACTCTGCCGGGTAAAGTTTCTCCGCATCCTGAAGTTCCTCGGCAATCATAGGCGTGAGCATGCCAATGTTCTGTTCATAAAGGCTGAAAATGTTCGGCGGCGGCACAGTTTCCGCTCCCTCGCCTTTCCTGGGTGCCAAAACCAGCTGTGGAAAATCGCCCTGCTGAATTTTATTAATCGCCTCCCTCGTAGTTTCGCTGTTAATGAAATAGGCATCTTCCGGCTGCCCATCTCTGTCAATCCTCAGGTGGAGCATAGTACCATGCTGCACAGCTTGTTCCAGCGCCAGACGAAGTACTTCATCTTTGGGCTTGGTTCCTCCCTCTATGCCACTCATAAGGATGGGGTCAGACAAGAGCTCGTTATACGTTACAAACTGGGGATAACCACGACGACGACTGAGCAGCCAGAAAACGTGCAATATTGCCTTAAGCTCGGCAACACCATCGATCTTCGGCATCACCGCGGTGAAGAACAGGTTAGGTATCGGGGTAACTTCAGCTCTTGCAGGGAAACCAGAAAACAGTTTTTCAGCCATGCTTCTTCGTCTCAAATAATCCTTAAGCTGCTCCCAACTCTGGTTGTGTGTCTTCGAATCTGACTCTCTTAGAGTCAAAACGCAATTTGACCTCACCGGTAGGGCCATTACGATGCTTGGCTATAATGATATCAGCCTTATCTTCTTCATAGGGCTCTACCCCTACGTCATGGATTTTTTCCCATTCATCTTTAGTGAAATACATTGCATCACGAGAGATAAAGAGAACCACATCAGCATCTTGCTCGATGCTGCCGCTATCTCTAAGGTCGGAGAGTTGGGGCTTGTGCGATGCACGCCATTCTATAGCCCGGCTAAGTTGTGAAATGGCCAATACAGGTGCATCTATCTCACGAGCGAGTGCCTTCAGCGAGCGTGTTATCTCACTCAGTTCCTGCACTCGACTTTCGCTTCTAGTCGCCCCCTGTATCAGTTGCAGATAATCGACAATAACCAGGTCAACAGTGCGCTCGCGATGAAGTCGCTGTGCCTTGCCTCGCATCTCCACCACCCGCAGTTGGGGTGAATCATCAATATATACGAGTGCTTCTGAAAGGATGCCACTGGCTTTCATGATTTTTCTTTCTTGCTCTTCAGTGTAGAGTCCCAAACGAACACTTCTAGAATCCACGTTGGCCTCATTAGCTAGAAGACGCTGAACGACCGCCTGTCTAGACATCTCCAGGCTAAATAGAGCCACACAGGCCTTCTGCTCGACAGCCGCGTTTCTGGCAATATTTAGAGCCAAGGTAGTCTTGCCTGCGCTTGGCCTGGCACCGAGAATAATCAGGTCAGAACGTTGCAACCCACCTAATATGTCATCTATAGCGGCGAAGTTGGTGAGAATATGTGGGATCTCCTCTCCGCCAGGGTGGGCTGGCCCAGCTTCTTCAAAATACTGACCGAGAACCTGTCGGATAGGCACAAAATCCTGATGACTTTGCCGCTGCCTTACCTTAAACAGAATGTCCTCCGCCCTACTAAGCGCAATATCAACCTCAGCATCATCTTCATAGCCGAGAGCAGTAATCTGGCTGCCAGCACTGATGAGTCGCCGCATTACAGCCGATCTCGACACAATCTGTGCAAAATGCTCAACATGTAGAGAGGTGGGTACCATGGACACCAAATGACTTAAATAAGCAGCCCCACCAGCCTCTTCCAGCCTGCCTTTCTGGGCTAATTCATGGGCTACAGTTATCTGATTTATACCCTCATTACGCTGGTAAAGGCTGAAACAAGCATCATAAATCCACTGATTTTCCGGCGTAAAGAAGTCCTCCGGCCTAAGGAAGGTAGCAATCTTGAACATGCCCTCACTATCAATAAGCAGGGAGCCAAGCACCGCTTTTTCAGCCTCAACATCATGGGGGGGCAAGTTTTCGCTACTCATCTTGAGTCGTCTCTTCCTCAATAACCACTTTGATTTTAGCCTCAGCACCTGTGCCCAAGTTAATCATTACGTCATAGCTGCCGACATGATGCAAAGGCTCCTCTAGCTCGACTTTTTTCTTATCGATCTCGAAGCCTGTGAGCCGAGAGAGCTCATCAGCTATACTAGCAGTGGTAATAGCGCCATGAAGGCGACCTTTGGCGCCTGCTTTAGCCTTGAAATGTAACTCTTTCCCCTCCAGCTCCTGAACTATTCTGCTCAGTTCCTCACGCTGGCGAGCCTGACTCTCTGCCTTCTCATCAGACAGGACTTTAGCTGCCTTTATTGCCGAAGGTGTTGCCGGTAAAGCCACGCCTTTAGGAAAAAGAAAGTTCCTGGCATAGCCATCAGCAACCTCTTTTATCTCCCCCTTCTTCCCCTTAGGTGCATCCTTGAGAAAAATAACTTTCATTCTTAAACTCCCATCGATACTAGTCAGCTTAACAACTGGTATCCAGCCAGAATTCTACCCCTAGGGGCGTTTCCGTGGTTCTATTTTATAATTTCTGGTCTTTGATTTCTACACCCGATAAAGCTGTTTGAACACCCGACCTCAAAAAGATTTTGCCACAGGGCCAATTCTTACTGGCTGCAGAGCAAAACTCTGAAAATACTTGCCCTATGACGTCTGACCAGAGAATTCATCCTTAACCCTGGCTAGAGCTTGAGGTTCACTTAGAAGGTCAACAACCGTCATAGCTAGAGCTTTAGCCGCATCTAACAGCCCCTTATGACCTGACTCAGAGGCAGCAGCTACGGCAAAATCTGCCGAATGCAGTAGCACGTCGGGGGAAACAATGGCGACCGAGGGATGAATGGCAGGTATAACCTGGCTGACATTACCCATGTCAGTGCTACCAAAACCAAAGTGAGGTTCAAAAGGTTCCACCCTCCGGCCCAAAGATTCCAGGTTCTGGGCAAATAGCTGCGCCAAGACTAAGTTATTCTTCATTGGAGCATAGATTATCTCACTCCATCTATAGTCCAATCTAGCACCTGTAGCTAGAGCCGCCCCTTCGAAGCAATTTAGAACCTTTTGCTTCAACTCATCAAGGTAGGCATTATCCGTAGCGCGAACGAGGAATGTGGCTGCTGAATATGCTGGGACTACATTAGCCGCCTCACCACCATGGGTAATTATGCCATGAATCCGAGCCCTATCTTTGATATGCTGGCGAAGTGAATTGACAGCATTAAACGCCAAAATCATGGCTTCGAGAGCATTTACCCCCTGCTCAGGATAGGCGGCAGCATGAACTGCTTTACCAAAGAATTCAATCTCCAGGCCAATACAGGCCAGTGCTTCAGCAGTCGCTGCGTTACGCACCCCGGGGTGAATTATCATAGCTGTATCCACTCCATCAAAAACACCTTCCCTCAACATGAACACTTTGCCACCAAAAAGCTCCTCTGCAGGTGTACCGAAAACGACAACCGTCCCACCACAATTGTCGATAACACATTTACTGGCTACACCAGCTCCTACCGCTGAAGCAGCTATTATATTGTGTCCACAGGCATGCCCAATTTCAGGCAAGGCGTCATATTCGCCAAGCATAGCAATTACCGGTTTACTGATGCCATAAACTGCCTTAAAAGCGGTGGTTAAACCCCCAATCCCGTTTTCTACCTGAAAGCCGTTTCTTGCCAGGTAATCAGTCAACCAGGCTGATGCCTTCTCCTCTTTGAAACCCAGCTCAGGATTGACATGAATCTTGAGGCTTAATTCAATGAGTTCCTGGCGCTGTTGCTCTACCTGCCTGCTTACCTCGGCCTTCAGTTCCGCCTTTGTCAAAGTCTTATTCGCCACTCCTTGACTTGCCCCCGCAAGTAGCCATTATACTCCAAGAGCCCGGTACATTCTACCTACGTTGAGTCAGATATAAGTCATTCTCTGCCGATAATTACCTTAGCTTGACTCGTTCAAATAGATGAGTGACACTATATACCCTGAGGAGGCAGAATTGAAAGCAGATGATATGAGTGATTTGGGAGAGCCAAAGAAGGACGAGCTATATTTCTATCTCCAGCGTAGGCAGGCTGTAAATCTTTATCCTCCCTCCCCTAGCGGGAGGGAGTTAGAGGGAGGGGGTATTATCCCATGTTTCACCCTCACCCTGACCCTCTCACGTCAAGGGAGAGGGAAGATGGTCGAAGACAGAAGTCATCAGCTCTGACCTTAAAAGCAAAAGAGAAGTGTCACCAATATACTGGACGAGTACATTAGCTTGACTTTAAAAATATCTCAACTTATAATGAGCTAAGTCCGTAAATGTTAATAGATAAAATGTACATTAATGTTGCCCAGCTACTCAAAGAGCCAGTAGGCTCAAGCCGTAGATACCAAATAGACGAGAGCCTTGGTACGGACGACATAAATTCTGTTAAGGGTGAGGTAACCTTAATCCGCACCAATCGCGGCATTTTGGTTAAAGGTGAAATGACAGCCGGCGTGACAGGAATTTGCAGTCGGTGTCTCAAACTGATTGATTGTAAAGTAAACTATGACGTTGAAGAGGAATGTCTTCCTAGCGTAAGCACATCCGAAGCTTTACCTTTACCTGACCAGACTGATAACATTACTATTGACGAGAGCCACATGCTGGACTTAAGCGAAACGATACGCCAATACACCTTGCTGACTATGTCTGCCAAGCCGCTTTGCCGTCCAGATTGTGCTGGAATCTGCTCATCCTGCGGGCATGACCTTAATCAAGGTCCCTGCCAATGTCCGTCTCATGCCTATGACCAGCGCTGGTCAAAACTAATCCGCTTGGGGAAGGAGAGTAAAACCTAAATGGCGTTACCAAAGAGAAAATATGCCAAATCACGGCAAGGGAAAAGGCGCAGTCACCTAGCTCTGAGCATCCCTAAATTGGTTGATTGCCCTCAATGCCATACTCCCAAATTACCTCATCATGTCTGTCCTACCTGCGGTACCTATGCAGGAAGGGAAGTGGTTGAGATTAAGACCCCGAAGAAAACACCCGGCCAGTGAGGACTAGCATTAGAGACATAACCATCTCGGAAAACCGTTGGACAAGTGAGACTAAGAAAATGATTGCCCCCTCAGTAAATTTGAATTACAAGGAGGAGACATGGTAGAAGCAATAAAAGTCGCTTATGTTTTCCCCGGACAGGAATCTCATTCTGTAGGCATGGGGTTAGACCTTTATGTTCATTATTCTTCAGCCCGGGAAGTTTTCGATGAAGTTGACAAAGCTCTGGGTTTCTCTCTGTCGCGTTTATGCTTTGAAGGCCCTCCAGACGACCTTAAGCAGACCGTCAATGTACAGCCAGCCGTATTGACCACAAGTGTTGCCTGCCTGAGGGCAGCTCAGGAGATTAGCAACAACGGCATACCAGAGCCCACCTTCGTCGCTGGACATGACGTGGGCACCTACGCAGCTCTGGTAGCTGCTGGTGCTCTCAGCTTGTCTGATGCCGTGCGCTTGATTCGCGAGAGAGGACGATTAATGAACGAAGCTGGGCAAAGAACAGTCGGCGGCATGGTATCTATGACCGGCCTGGATATAGAAGTCTTCAAGAACATCAGCTTCTCCACAGGTGTTGAGATTGCCTATATTGACGCTCCAGACCAGGTCACCATCAGCGGCAACCAGGAAAGCCTGACCAAAGCCAAGAGGCTAGCACAGATAAAGGGGGCTCGCCGCATTATCCCACTGAGAGTAAGCGGACCATTCAATTCCACTTTAATGGAGCCGGCCATAGAAAGGCTAAGAAATACCATCTCGGAGTTTACCTTTAACAAACCATCAGTCCCGGTTGTGGCTAATGTTACTGCCCAGCCGCTTACCGACCTGGAAGCGATAAAAGAGGAGCTGGTTAGCCAGATTGTCCGGCCGGTTCAATGGCAGCAATCTGTTGAAACTATGATCGCCCGAGGAGTAACCACCTTCTTTGAGATGGGGCCTGGTGAGGCACTGACCAAGTTGACTAAGCGAATCAGCCCCGGAGCACAGACCTTTAACATCAGCAGTGCTCAAACCATCAGTGAAATAACAAGATGGCGCAGAGGATAATCACTCACACTCCAGACCATAATATAGTGGCTGCGCTTAATCAGATTGCCAGACCTCAGGGTTCTAATAGCCGAGATGCTGAAACGTAGCCCATCCCCCAGAACCGCTGCCATCTGTAATCACTGCGGCAAGAAATCCACCCTCATCTCTAAGACCCTCGGCCTATGTACTGATTGTATCCGCCACGACTTCCAAAAGGTCGAGCCCACAATCCAGGAAGCACATCAGAAATCAAGGCAGTCCTTCAACCTGCCGCTGCAACCGCCGAAGACAAATAATGGCGTTGCTTGCCATCTATGCCTTAACGAATGTCAACTTTCGGAAGGGCAAAGGAGCTACTGCGGCGTGCGTCTAGCCACAGCAAGCAAACTCACCGGTGCCACTGCAGAAAAAGGCAATGTAAGCTGGTACTACGACCCGCTACCTACAAACTGCGTTGCCGACTGGGTTTGTCCCGGCGGTACAGGCTCAGGCTATCCTGACTTTGCTTATTGCCCAGGGCCTGAGCGCGGTTATAAGAACCTTGCCGTTTTCTATCAAGCTTGCTCTTTCGATTGCCTCTTCTGCCAGAATTGGCACTACCGCATAGCAGCAACAAAGCAAAACTGGGTCAGCCCTATGGAACTAGTCGAGGCTGTTGACGACCACACCTCCTGCATTTGTTACTTCGGCGGCGACCCAACACCTCAATTACCCCACGCCTTGCGTGCCTCTCGTCTCGCCTTAGATAAAAATAAAGGACGTATCCTTCGCATTTGCTGGGAAACCAACGGCTCGATGCACCCAGCTTCGCTCAAGCAAGCGGCCAAGCTGTCGCTTGACTCCGGCGGCTGCATCAAGTTTGACCTTAAAGCCTGGAATGAGAAGCTGCATATCGCCCTTTGCGGCGTTAGCAACAAAAGAACAATAGAGAATTTCAGCCTTCTCGCCGCCTATACAAAGAAAAGACCTGAGCCGCCTTTTCTCATAGCCAGCACCTTGCTCATTCCCGGCTATATAGACGAGCTAGAAATCTCCAGTATCGCCAAATTTATTGCCTCTTTAGACCCGAATATACCTTACGCACTCCTCGCCTTCCATCCTGATTTCCTGATGACAGACCTGCCAACAACCTCGCTCCAGGATGCTGAGCGATGCCTAAAAGCAGCTAAAGAGGCCGGCTTACGCCGGGTGCGGCTGGGAAACATTCATTTGTTGAGGAATGAATATCAGGATGACTGGATTTAGACGGAAGGCCAGAACTATTGCCCTACAGACGCTTTACGAGCTTGACTGCTCGGCTCACAAGCCGAAGGAGGTTCTGGCTCGCTTGCTGAAGGAGAGAGCCCTGCCGGATGAAGCCGCCGATTTTGCTCAGAGCTTAGTCAAAGGAGTTCTTCAGAACAAGAAAGATATAGACGATGTGATTCGAAGGTTCGCTCCAGCCTTCCCTGTCGAGCAGATAGCCCTCATAGATAGAAACATCCTCCGCCTTGCCATTTTTGAGGTTTTATTCGATAATAGAGTTCCAATGAAAGCAGCCATTAATGAAGCTGTTGAGCTGGCCAAGAGTTTTGGTAGTGATACTTCTTGGAAATTTGTCAATGGGGTTTTAGGTTCAGTAGTCACTGCTTGTGTAAAGGAAGGGAAACGATAGGAAGTGACTAAGGAAACTGTACAGGCCTGAATGCCCAGAGGGAAAGAATGGCACGCATTTTGGAAAAGCTTAAGAAAGTGATTGCAGAGCAACTCGGTGTTGACGAGGAATCAATAGAGCCTTCGGCATCCTTTGTTGACGACCTCAATATTGCCCCCCCCGATTTAGCCGAGCTTATCACAGCCATCGAACAGGGATTCAGCAGGCCGGGACGAAAGCTGGAAATATCAGACGAAGACACCGAGAAAATCGTTACCGTTCAGGACCTCATCGACTGCCTCCACGACTACGGCATCGAAGATTAAGTGTCCTTGGTAATCTCCACCTTAGCAGTATAAGCAAAAATGGTTTTTGGCTTTTCCTAGAAATCCCCTCCTTCCGAACCTGTGTGTCAGCACTTTCTGAACTTACCCACCAAGTTTAGATGCCTTACTACAGAAACGTTCGAGTCCAGTATGGTAGCCCGCATTGGAAGGATACCGAACTCGTGTTTGAGAGGAAAGGACTTATCCCTGCTTTGCAGCAGTTATTTGTTAAGTAGGGTCACCTGTGGGCAGGCGACACCTAGGAATTGGATACGAACTTCTCTTTGAGAAAAATGGGCTTATTCCATTTTGCAGTAGTATAAACGATGCCATGTGAATCTTATTGCTAGTGAAAGACATTGAGAGTAAAATAATAATTATTCTAGAAAGAGCCGTGATTTGATTCAGGAGCTTGAGATGCAGAGGGGGGTGACTGTTATGAAGAAGTGCCGAATTTGTAAAACCAAAATTCCTGAGCAATATGAATACTGCACTTACTGTGGCGCTAATCAGAGTACAAATTTAAATCAACAAGCTACAAAACATAGCGTCTTTGCTTCACTCAAGGATTGGTTTGGCAACCTTTTTAGAGACGAAGAAATAGATAGGCGATTAGATAGAGTTTGCATGGCTTCACTTGAAGAACATGACGACGCTAGCCTTAATGAAATGGAAATAATTGCACGTTTGAAACCGAAGAACCGCAATTTACAATCGATACTTGCATGGTCCTATAGCGAAGCAGCCGACGAGCGGTTGGGCTTCAGAGGACCCCCTGGACTATTCCGTTACCTCAGGCCAGATGAACGCGGAAAAGCCACAGCTCTATCAATACTATCGTGTATTTGCGAAGTTGAGCTGACAGCCACACTATCTGAAATTACAAACAGTCGTAGTCATTTTTCCCTAAATGAAGCACTTAACGATGCAATTACTCTGTATGGCAAAAGTATCCGGGTAATGCCGGAGGAACCGAAGTTTTATATAAGCCGTGCCCGGGCATTTCAGAGGTTAGCTGACGGGATTTTAATGGCATTTGGTATCTTTCACAACTATGAATCACCTTATACTAAGGTAGCTGAAGATGGAACTTTTACTGTTGGGAGTATTTGTCTTGGGAGATTATCAAATTACAGCTCAAATGTATCTATACCTGTAGACCTTGGAGCTAAAGTAATTTGGTTTTACAGGCATGCAGAAGCAGATTATTTAAAATCACTCGAGTTAGACCCAACCAGTGTTGAAACATATTTGAGCATATCTCATGTGCAGCGACAGCAAGGAAAGACAAATGAGGCGAATAGTAATCGTGATAGAGCTTTTGAATTAGTAAATAAAGCAATAAATGCAGATACTTCGGATTGTGAAAGTTACTTCTTGAGAGCGGACATTTACGAAGAAATTGGTGGCTTTGCTTTAGCTATAGCTGATATTGAGAAAGCTATTACGTTGTCTCCGTCCGAGCTTAGGCTTATTGGTATTAAACACAGGTTAGAGGAGCTCCGTAAGAGTAGCTCGCAAAATCAGATACAGATTAATTAATGGTAAATTCATCAATTACATTGAATAAATCAAACGAATAGCCAGTTCCGAGCGGCCGCCCCGTCGGGCTGCCTGCGGGCGGGTGGCATTTAAAAATATGAGTAATAGATTGGCTAAATTCGAACTAATTGCAGCTCTTGGTAATCTAGAATTGCCAAATAATTTTCGAAAGGTTTCTTTCAAGGATTTTACATTAAAAAGGTGTCCGAATCACTCATCTCCAGAAGCGACATACGATGAGGATAGTGATGATATTGCTGATGTTGATTGGGTATATCCTGATAAACCTGATTTACGTTATCCTGTTTGTGATTATTATCTCGAAGCAATCTTTCCAGCACAAAGAGGTCAAGGGTGGAGACAAGCTGACGTTTTCTTAGCATGGTCGCTCACAAGATTAAGACTTTTCCAGAAAGGTGATCTCTGGGGTTCACTTTACAAAGTATATGACACAAGTCATTCGGGAATGACAACAGGTATATATGATATTGAAGAAAGCCTTAAAAGGCGGGCAAAAGAACCACCATCCGTTGGTTTATTAGTAGGAAGAGCTACATATACTATTAATAAGAATGATATCTGCAAAATAAAAGCATTTGTAAGCAAAATAGCAAGTTTTCCAATATCAGATTTTGAAATACCCATTCGTCGATTCAACCAATCGTTTGACCGGGATTTTGTCGATGATAAAGCTATTGATCTTTTTATAACACTCGAGTCTTTGTTAAGCGAGGGGCCAGAGTCTATTGGAACCAAGATAGCTTTACGAGCCGCTGGTCTTATTGGTAAATCGTCGTTAGAAAAACAAAACATATATTCTTTTATAAAAAAGGCGTATAGCAAAAGAAGTGATTTGGTACACGGTGTCTCCTCAGCAATAAGATGGTTTTCAGAAAAATCTTTTAGTGGTAGCAAAAATGTTTATGAAATAGAGGATATCACAAGACGAGTATTGAAAGTAATTGTAGAAAAAGCATGCAAAGGTGTACTTCTAAAAGCAAAAGACCTTGATAAATATTTGTTTCTTGGCTAACTTCTATTCGGTTCTGTTGTATAGTTCAGAAAAGCGGTAGAGGCCAAAGAGAAATATTTTATTAGGTGGCAC
>JAPLHH010000179.1 GCA_026389735.1 Chloroflexota bacterium
TTTTCTTGAACAGCGATTATCCAGCGCCAGTCTGACTGGCGACCGCTGAAGTCAAGCTCAGTCGCATATCCAGCCTGGCGAAGTGACTGAGCTAGCTGAAAGCTGGTTCTTATTGAATCAGGTGTCGTTTTATCGCATCTAACCAGGATCCCCTGTCCCATCTTTCGTTTGGCTTGAGGTTGAATCAAATTAATAATAGGGTCAACATAGAGAGCGAAACCACAGGCTGGCGTGCTCTTCCCACCTATGAGCGGGATAAGGTTGTCATACCTGCCACCGCTGCCAATTTTCTCTCCCTTAGCTGAAAACTGGAAGCAAAGTCCGGTGTAATACTCGAAACCCCGGGTGGATGTGATGTCGATCTGGTAATTACAGCTAAGGGCATCGAGAAAGCTGGCAATTTCAGAGAAATTGTCGAGCGCAGGCTTCAAGGTAACGGGAATCTGAGGCAGAGCCTTTAGGTTTTCTAAGAAACCACTGGTTTTTCCCCTCAAATCGAGAAACAATGATATCAGCCTGCCGATATCTGAGTTGCTCGGCTTCGTTTCCGTCAGCACTTGCCAGTTGCCGTCAAAAACCTGGTCCAGCAACCTGATTTCTTTGTCGGGATTCAGCTTCAACTCCTTGAGCAAAGCCTTCAGTACTCCGGCGTGGGATAATTGTATCTGAACATCACCGACATTTAAGCTGCGTAGAGTTTCGATAGCCAGCAGAATCAATTCTACATCTGATGCTGGTTTGTCACTGCCTATAAGCTCGACCCCGCATTGCCACCGTTCTCTGTTCTCCTTGCCTGTCTCTTCAAAAGCGAAAACATTGGTGACATAAAAAAGTCTGGCTATTTCTTGCTGGGACAAGTTCTCTATGTATAGCCTGGCGATAGGTATAGTGCCATCAGGTCTCAGCACTACCCTTTCACCACTCCAGCCATCCCAATCGAGGAAAGAATATACTTTGCTCAGCATATTGGGAGTAAGTGTGCCGGCGGCGGTGAACAGGTACAGATATTCTAGAGTTGGAGTCCGCACTTCCTGGTAACCCCAGCTGAGACACGACCTGCGAAAGACATCCTCTATATAACGAAAGGCCTCTGTGTCTTTGGGAAGTAAATCTCGAGCCCCTTTGCATTTTTGACTTGTCATAATTTTAAACCTTATCCAGGTTGACCTATTCTACACTAACGAGCTTTCTCGTTCAATTTAGATTTCTTGAGGTTGTTTAACTAATGTGGCGGCGAGGCTTTAGCCTCGCTACAGAAAGGCGACCCTAAAGGGTCGCAGCTACATTCTTGTCATTATGAGTCCTTCGCCGTTGTCATTCTGAGCGTAGCGAAGAATCTCACATAGCTCAGGGCAGGCTCCGTGAAGAATCTCGAAACCCATCGCTGTCGCCGCAGTTGCGAACGGACAACCTTTTTGCTGTTAGCTATTGCGTAAAGTATAATTGAGCTACGCTGCTAACAGATGCTCAAAACTAGGCTTAGATTAGGTTTTATTCTTTTTCTGGCTGGCTTGTCAGCTGTGGCCCTTATTTCCAGCGGGGTTAGCGCTGACTCGTCGGACATAGAAATACTACGTGTTGATGGCACAATTGTTCCTGTCGTTGCCAATTATCTAGACCGTGGTATCGGCAGGGCTGAATCCGAAGGTGCCGTCGCCTGCATCATTGAATTGAATACTCCTGGAGGGCTTCTTAATACCACAGAAGATATTGTACAGCGGATTCTGAATGCTAAAGTGCCGATTGTAGTTTATGTCTCGCCTAGTGGTAGCTGGGCGGCTTCAGCCGGGACTTTTATCACCGTAGCTGCGCATGTAGCGGTTATGGCTCCGGGGACGAGTATCGGAGCTGCTCACCCGGTAACCGTCGGTCAGGAAATGCCTGAAGAGGTGTCAAAGAAGGTAACCGAGTATTCGTCTGCCTGGATCAGAAGCATCGCTGAAATAAGAGGGCGCGATGCTGAGCAGGCTGAACTGGCGGTTACAGAAAGCAAGTCATTTACTGCTTCCGAAGCGTTGGAAGCAAAGCTTATCGATTTCCGGGCTGATGACCTGGAAAGCCTGATTAGCCAGATAAATGGGAGGAAAGTAACTTTGGCCAGCGGTAAAGAGGTCGTCATTGATACCACTGATTATGTACTGATTAGGAATGAGATGAATGCTATCGAACGCTTCCTGCACGTTATCAGTGACCCTAATATTGCCTATATCTTGCTCAGCCTGGCGACGATAGGCTTGATTACCGAGATTTCAAATCCAGGGCTGATATTCCCTGGAGTTGTCGGTGGTATTTGCCTTTTTCTAGCTTTCTATTCTCTGGGTGTGCTAAACGCATATTGGGCTGGGGTGTTGCTTATACTTCTTGCCTTTGGACTATTTGCCGCTGAGCTTTTCACACCGGCTTTTGGTATACTTACTGCAGGGGGGCTTACCTCTTTGGTTTTTGGCTCTCTTGTCTTATTTAGTCATACGCCAGCTATGGAAGTAAACAGAGGCTTAATTGCCGGAGTAACCGTTGTCATAGCTGCCTTCGTAATCTTTGTCGTCGGCGCCGTGGTTCGAGGTCAGAGAAGGCGGGCAGCAACTGGTGCTGAAGCGCTGGTAGGAAAAGTAGCTGTAGCTAAGACACTTCTTGACCCCAAGGGTACGGTTCTTGTAGAAGGTGAGCACTGGACGGCTATGGTCGACAGTGGCAAAGTAGAGCCAGGAGAGGAGGTGACGATAACTAAAGTCGAGGGATTAAGGTTGATAGTTACTAAGAAAACTCAAAGGAGGAGAAGATGAATTTAATTCTTATTTTTGCTGTTGCCATTATCGCCATAATATTTCTGGCAGCAGCCATCAGGATTGTCAACGAGTATGAGCGTGGCGTTGTCTTTCGCTTAGGCCGATTTGTCGGTGTCAGAGGGCCTGGGTTTATACTGCTAATTCCGTTTATTGAGCGTATGGTGAAGATTGACCTCCGTGTTGTCACCATGGATGTCCCAAGCCAGGAATGCATTACATTGGATACGGTCACTGTTAAAGTTGATGCTGTAGTATATTTCAGGGTTATGAAACCTGAAGACGCTGTGCTCAATGTGGAGCAATATATTAGGGCAACTTCGCTGCTGTCACAGACCACTCTGCGTAATGTGGTGGGACAATCGGAGCTTGAAGATTTGCTGGCTCATCGAGACAGAATAAATGAGAAGCTCCAAACCCTGATTGATGAAGGAACAGAGCTGTGGGGCATCAAAGTAAGCATGGTGGAGGTTAGAGATGTGGAGATGCCTGAAACGATGAAGCGGGCAATGGCGGCTCAGGCTGAAGCTGAGCGAGAAAGGCGAGCTAAGATTGTGCATGCTGAAGGTGAATTCCAGGCTGCGGAGAAGCTGGCTGAGGCGGCGAAGATTATTGGCAGACAACCTGCCGCCATTCAACTTCGCTATCTTCAGACTTTGACCCAGATCTCTACCGAGCGGACTAACACCATAGTGTTTCCCTTGCCCATAGATTTGATAGGACCTCTGCTCGGCAAGCTCAGTCAGCCGAAGAAGTAGTTGACTTGTATCCCTGCCCCCCATAAGGGGGCAGGGGAATCAATCTTTTATTACCGTGACATCACCGGCCACGATTGCGGTGAGGCTGCCATCAGCGCGGCGCAGGATGAGGTTGCCGTTTTCGGTAACGGTTTCAGCTTTGCCCTGCTCGACTGTTTCCCCAGTTTTAACCTGTATCCATCTGCCCAATGTCTCCATGTTTTCCTGCCATTCTCTGTATACAGGTGCTCCAGCTTGAGCCTCTAAATATAGTTGTTCCAGTTCAGGTAACAGGGTACTGATAAACGCAGCCTTTGATATTTTTGTTCCTAGCTCGTGTGACAGGCTGGTGGCTATGTCTGAAATCTCGGGGAAAGCCAGGGGGTCGAAATTAACATTTATTCCTATGCCTAGGATGGCAAAATTTACTCTGTCTCCCTTGACTTCGTTTTCTATCAGGATGCCGCAGATCTTTTTGCCTTTAATTAGTTTGTCGTTGGGCCACTTGATCTGTGCCTCAATGCCAGCAACTTTTTTAATAGTT
>JAPLHH010000045.1 GCA_026389735.1 Chloroflexota bacterium
TGGAAAGAACTCGAGACTTTTTTGAGCCCTTTATTCTCAAAATGGCAAGGCCGTGATTATCTAGAGGAATTGACAGATGAGGAATTATTAGGACTTGCCAATGAGGCTAGGGGCCAGATGCTAGACCTGTTAGTCACGGATTAAATGCGATGCAACTACGTGAAATTTACATAGATGGCTTTGGAATCTTTCGTGATAGGCAGGCTAAAGGCCTATCATCTGGAATAAACGTGATTCATGGCCCCAATGAATTTGGAAAAAGCACGCTACTAGATTTCATAAGGCGCATCTTATTTGGTTTTCCCTCACGTGTCTCGTCCTCCATCAATCCCTATCCTGCTCTTAGTGGCGGCGCTTACGGAGGGAGATTAGTCTGCCAACTTGCTAGTGGAAAGTTTATGACAATAGCACGCAAAGAAGGCCCTCATAGAGGTCCAGTAACGATTATCCTTGATTCCAAGGAATTATCGGGCCAAGACGAGCTGAATAAGTCTTTAGGTAGTATAGGAGAAAGATTTTACCAAAATGTATACGCTATCGGTTTGGATGAGCTAGAACGCCTGGAATCATTGGAGGCGGACGAGGTAAGAAGTCACATTTACGGAGCCGGTCTTGGGCTGGGAAGCATATCTTTGAAAAGCATAAAAGCCAATTTCTTAAATCAAGCTGAAGCGGTTTTTAAGCAAAGCGGCTCCGTTCAAGCAATACCGAAACTGTATAAAGAAATCCGCGCATTGGAAAATGACATCAGTGACATAAAAAAGGGGTTGTCACAATATGATGAACTAGTCAAGCAGCATGATGAACTTACCGAAAAGGTCAGTACACTAGATGAACAGATAAGTGGATTAGAAAAAGAAAGGCGTTTACTTGAGAATCAAGATAATTTATTCCCAACACATGTTGACCTTAAAACTGCTGAGGAGAAGTTAGCCGAGTTAGAAGAATTGCCGCTTTTTACGGAGGGCGCTCTCTCAGAACTGGAAACGTTGAAGAGGAAAATTACCAATCTGGATGAGCGGATTGAAGAGGAAACTGGAGAGCTAACAGACCTTGAATTTCAAAGAGATCAACTTGTTTATGACGAGCACATAATCGCAATCGAACCATATATAATTTCTTTGCATGGGAAAAGCGAGGACTTTAGAAAAGCTGCTACGGACATTGAGAAAATAAAACTAGACAAAGACAAACATGACCAACTGGTTAAGGAAGGAATTGAGAGAGTTGGTCATGGATGGACTAAGGAAAGTGTAAGAGATTTCAATTTGAGCGTTCTACAAAAAGACAAGATACGTACAACAAAGGCAAACCTGGATGATGCTGAGAGGAAACTCCGAGAACAATCTAAGGGACTTGCTGCTCCAACTCTTTTGAAGTATCCAATCTATTTAGTAACCGCATTAGGGCTGATTTGCGCAGTGTCCGGATTCATCGCTGCCCAAACATTAGTTGCCGTGTTATCAGCTACTATTTTCGTTGTCGGGGTAGGACTTATCCTTTTCATGCTACTCTCAGAGAGACCAGAGCAGGAGTATCGAAAGTTGTCAGAGGCTAAAAATAGACTTCTGGTTGAATGGCGTGAGTTTCTTGGAAGCATCAACTTTGATGGAGATTTGTCTCCCGACGGCGTACAAGATCTTGTGAATGAGATAAATGGCATCAAATCTCAGCTTGAACTTTTAGCTACAGCTGAAGACAGAATTAAAAGCATGCAAGCTACAATCAACGGAGTTGAGAATTTGCACAACCAAGTAGCTGTATATTTAGATAAGTCAAAAATTACAGACAATATATTAGCAAACATAGACATTTTCAATCGGCTTCTGGATGAGGCGAAGGACACGAAGAGGAAAAAAGAGATCTTAATAAAACAAATTGGCCAACAGAAGGCTAAAATTGAAGGTATTAAGAATAAGAGACGCTTAGCCGAGGAGGAGCTTCAAAGCTATATTTCCTCATTGGGTACCAAAGATGAGGCTGATTTCAGGCACAAATATGACATATTTCTAGAACGTGAAAACCTGAAAGGGACAATAAACGAATCTAGAAAAGTTATACAATCAACAGTTGGCATGGGTGACCATTATAACAGCTTTATTGAATCGATTTCAGCGACAAAGCCGGATGAAATCAAATCTGCATTAGAGAAGACCGCTAGCAAACTAAAGGAATTAAAAGAAGAATTGAAAGAGAAAAATCAAGCCGTAGGCGAGCTGAGAACCCGGATTTCACAGCTATCTTCCAGCACGGATTTTTTAGTGAAGCAAAACGAAGTGGAGATGAAAAAACAGCATCTCCGCGACAATGCGGCTGATTGGGTCAGGGCACAGGTGTCCTTATTTGTGCTGGAGAAGGCAATTTCCGAATATGAGAATACCAGACAACCTGAAGTGATCAAAGCCGCCAAAGATATTTTTGCGAATATTACTAATCATGAATACTCTATGATTATAAAAGCAGTGGAGAGTAACGAACTCAAAATCCAAGACAGTTCGGGGAGAAATAAGTCCATAATTGAAATGAGCAGAGGGACAAAAGAGCAATTGTATTTTGCGATGCGCCTTGGATTAATAAAAGTGTATGAAGCCGAGAAAGAGCCCATGCCGATAATAATGGATGATATCCTCGTAAATTTTGATGACGACAGAGGCCCATTGGCGATAAAAGAGTTGGCGAAGTTTGCACGCGATAGACGCGATAGACAGGTTGTTGTCTTGACGTGTCATAAGAACGCTCTAGACTTGTACATAAGTCTGGGTGCCAAAAAAATTACCTTCGACTGAATTTTGTACAGGTACAACAGAATATGAAATGAGGCCCGCCTAAATATTTGGGTGTAACGGCAAGGCAACACTGAATCTGTTCCAAAGAAAGACGGGGCTTACACTTAGGCTGGTCAACGACTAACTTCAGAACATCTCAACCTACAAGTCTTGGAAACTGCAGTTGCGAAATCACTCACTTTGTCTGGCAGGCGGAAGGATTGATGGAGCAATACTTGCACTTGCCATCACAGGGCTCAACATGAATAGTAACATTGGTCCGAGGCAACCTTGCCCGGATATCAACTTCCAATAAGTCACACACCTGGTGAGCCTGCTCCAGACTAATACCCCTGGCCATTACCAGATGGAGGTCGATATAGCGCTGGTTTCCAGAACGACGGGTGCGCAATTCGTGGAAACCAACTACCTGACTGCCTTGCTCAGCTAAGCAAGATTTTATCACCGACTGCTCCGAATGAGGAAGACTAGCATCCACCAGCCCGAGAAGAGGTTTATTTATGGCATCATAGGCTATCTTTGCAATGTAAATGGCAATCCCGATGGCAATTATGGGATCCAGAATGCTCAAGCCGGTGAGACGCACCACTAGCAGTCCAACCAGCACTGCTGCAGTCGAGTAGATATCGCCAGTTATATTGCGGGCGTTGGCCTCCAGCACCACCGAGCCAGTAGCTCGGGAAACCTTTAGCAGGTAGCGCGAAAGCAGAACACTGGCGACCATGGAGACTGCCATAGCTACCATGCCTGCTTCAGCCAGTTCAATAGGAGTCTTGTTTATTATGCGCCCAACTGACGAGTAGATTATCAGCCCGGCAGCAATAAAGAGAAGTACCCCCTGTACCATGCCGGCCATATCTTCAACCTTGCCGTGTCCAAAGGGATGCTCCTCATCGGCCGGCTTGGTGGCAATGCGAACAGCAAAAAATGTGACCACTCCAGCAAAGAGGTCAAGGAAGCTATCCGCCGCCTGGGCAAACACGCTGATGCTGCCGCTAATCCAGCCAGTGATAACCTTGAGCAGTATCAGGCTGATAACAACCCCAATTAAGAGATTGGCAGCGCCTCTTTCAGTTGAAAACATCAGACAGCTTTTCCTTGCTATAATTCGCTTTTCGGGCTACGAGTTTACCACTTATGCCCCAATAAAACAAATTCGGCATAGATAGGGTACTGTATCATATTTTGTGTAAATTCCTTTCCATGGCTAAAACCCCCAACTATGTGTTTGTAATTTGGCACAGGTTGTGCACCAACTAATGTAGCCACGAGGCTAAAGCCTCGTGGCTACATTGGAAATGGATTGTTTAATAAACACTCTCTATATTGCTCAACTGAGCCAGCTTCTGATATTATAGGGGTGTTCTTCCTTACAGATTTCCTGCTGAGCAGCTATTAAGAGACAGAGCCATAATGAGAGTTGGCTTGATTTACGACCCAGTCTATCTCGAGCATGATACTGGAACCCATGTCGAAAACACCCAGAGACTGGTAGCCACCATGTCCCATCTCGAGGAGAACCATCTGAAGGACAATCTCGTCTTACTATCACCGCGCGCTGCCACGATTGAGGAATTGGCCGTAGTGCACGCCCCAGAATATATCTCCCTCGTCCAAAAGCAAGCGGAAGGAGGCGGCGGCTGGCTTGACGCCGATACTGTGATGTCACCTGGCTCATACAAGGCAGCTGTCTATGCTGCCGGTGGCGCTTTGACAGCAGTTGACACGGTGATGAGCAGACAGGTTAGCAGCGCCTTCGCGTTAGTCAGACCACCGGGACACCACGCCACATGCTGGCAGGCGATGGGCTTCTGCTTATTCAATAATGTTGCCATAGCCGCCAAGTACGCCCTGGCCAACTTCGATATTAAGCGAGTGCTCATCATCGACTTCGATGTCCACCACGGCAACGGCACACAGGACACCTTCTATACCGACCCGCATGTCCTCTACTTCTCTGTCCACGAATACCCATTTTACCCAGGAACTGGAAGTATCGATGAGACCGGAGCCAGGGATGGTGAAGGATTTAACGTTAACGTGCCCCTCCTGGCTGGCTGGGGAGATGACGAATACCAGGCAGTCTTCGAAGATATCCTGGCACCGGTGGCCAAGCGCTTCGAGCCACAACTAATCCTGGTCTCCGCCGGCTATGATGCCCACTGGGCTGACAGCCTGGCTCTGATGCAGGTGAGCGTCTCCGGCTTCGCCCGCCTGGTAGAAATCATAAAGACTCTGGCAGATATGTTATGTCAAGGACGTATGGTCTTTACTCTGGAAGGCGGCTACAATCTTGAGGCGTTATCTCTATCTATAGCCGCCACTCTTGACATCCTTGGGGGAAACCGTCAAATCTCTGACCCTCTGGGCAAACAAGAGGGAAGAACAAAGCCGGTAAACTTCGATAACTTCATAAGAATGGTTAAGGAGATGCACGATATATAGGCTCAGTCCAAAGCCGGGCGCTACATTAGGCAGTAGTCTTGACCTGCTTTCGCGGTGAGAATAGCCTGCCCCACTCACCCTTATCCCAGACCACCAGAAGCTGCCCGGCAATGCACAAAGAAGAATAAATTCCGGTAGCGATGCCGATAAGGAGTGCCAGCACCAGGGTATGGGTAGTCACTCCACCGAGCAGGTAGAGCGCCACTATAACGAAAAGAGTAGCCAGACCCGTATTCAGAGAACGACCCAACGACTCGACGATACCGTAATTTGCTATTACCTCAAAGTCACGGCTCACTCCTCGCTTCAAGTTCTCTCGAATACGGTCAAAAACAACCACGATGTTA
>JAPLHH010000182.1 GCA_026389735.1 Chloroflexota bacterium
ATCTGCTCCATATCACTGACCTCCTTACCTATTTAATCGCATTATATAACTTGCATTTGCTACATACAAGACTTTTTTAGAGCTTCATAACGAAAAACGATTAAAGTTTAGGCCAAAATATAAGCTTGTGCTATAATCGCATCAATGAAGGTCTCCGAGCTAGGCGAATTTGGCTTAATCGAGCTTTTGTCCGATATTGTTGATAGAACCAAGAATCCTCAAGATATCTCTTGGCAACGGTTACTCATCGGCATCGGTGACGATGCCGCTGCCTGGCAAGGAGACAGCTCCATCCAACTGGCCACCACAGATAGCCTGATTCAAGATATACACTTCGACCTGAATATTACCACATGGGAGGAGCTAGGCTGGAAAGCCATTGCTGTGAATCTGAGCGATATTTCAGCCATGGGCGGCATTCCAATATTTGCCCTGATTTCCCTGGCTTTGCCTGGCGAGCTCGAAACAGGCTGCATTTCAGGTCTGTACCAAGGCATGACTCAAATAGCCAATCAGTTCGGAGTCGCCATAGTCGGCGGTAACATCGCTTCCGCCAGCAAAACGATGATTACCATCACCGTTTTAGGTAGTCTGGAATCAAAGTCCGCACTAACTCGCTCGGCAGCCGTACCGGGTGACCGAGTAGCTGTTACAGGGTATCTGGGACTATCAGCTGCTGGCCTTAAGATGCTCAAGCAAAAGCTCAGCTTCGATGCTGAAACCAGCCGACTTCTCAGGCGAGCCCATCTCCAACCCATACCAAGGATAAAAGAGGGACAGGTTCTCCTACGCCATAAGGTTAGGGCTGCCATAGATATAAGCGATGGTCTGATTGCCGACCTGACTCATATATGCAAGGCAAGCAAAGTCAGCGCCAAGATAAGCAAGGACTCGGTGCCAATCCACCCTATACTTCAGTCCAACTTCAAATCAGATTGCCAGCAATTAGCCCTGAGTGGCGGCGAGGACTATGAGCTGCTCTTCACCGCAAACAGTCAGGTTATCAACCAAGTAAAACAAGCCATCTCTTGCCCAGTAACAGTAATCGGTGAAATAACCGAAGGAACACCGGGGCAGGTGACTCTAAGTGATGCTACCGGTAAAAGTATTCCCTGGCAACAAGGCGGCTGGGAACATTTTAAATCTAAAACGTGAACACCAAAATGACAACCGTACAGCTTATCTCTCACAGACCAGAGCAGACTCAACGCCTGGGAATCTGCCTCGGCAAACTGGCTCAGGCGGGTGATGTGTTTCTCCTCACTGGCAACCTGGGAAGCGGCAAGACCTGCCTGACACAAGGCATTGCCTGGGGCCTGGACGCCAAAGAATATGCCTTCAGCCCTTCCTTTGTCATAGTCAGAGAATATCACGGCAGGCTACCCCTATACCATATAGATTTCTATCGACTCGACCGCGTCGAGGAAATCGTAGATTTAGGGCTGGACGAATATCTTTACGGCAAAGGCATTTGTGTAGTCGAATGGGCAGAGAAAGGTATAACAGTGCTGCCTAAAGAACATTTTCTGATTAATCTTAGCTACATATCCGATATAGAGCGAACCATCAGCCTTGAGCCCAAAGGTCATCGTTATACCCAATTATTAAAATCTCTTAGCTCGGATTTAGAAACATGGGGTTGAGACTGTTTAGAAATCCCGACCTGTCATTGCGAGCGAAGCGAAGCAATCTTTCGCTTACTTACACAGATTGCCACGTCGCTGGCGCTCCTCGCAATGACATTAAATGCTCTGTGGAGTTAGCCATAGATACTTCAACCGATTCCTGCAGCATCGGCTTATCCCGCCAGGGGGAGACGATAGCCGAGCTGACCTGGCACTCGGGACAGGGCCACACTGTGGAACTTGTGCCCAATGTAGTTCGCTTGCTTAACCAGAACAAAATTAGCCCTCAATCTCTTACCGCCGTCTTCGTAGCCAAAGGCCCGGGGAGCTTCAACGGGCTTAGAGTCGGCATAAGCACAGCCAAAGGATTAGCCCTCGCCTTAAATATCCCGATGGTGGGGATAAGCACCTTAGAAGTCGAGGCTTACCCTTTTGCCTTTACCAAACTTCCTCTATGCCCGATTCACAACGCCGGCCGTGGTGAGATTGCCACAGCCCTTTACCAGCGAAATGATGACTGGCGCTGCATAGCTCCAGAACACATCACGACTGCCGATGCCTTATGCCAACAAATCAAACGAAAAACGCTATTCTGCGGTGAAATCCCACCGTCTGTTATCGAGCAACTGCAACAAAAACTAGGCAGGCATGCCATAATACCTGAACCTGCAGCCAGATGGCGCCACGCCAGTTATCTGGCAGAGCTGGGCTGGCAACGTCTGAGCAGGGGTGAACAGGATAATCCGGCAAGTCTCCAGCCCCTGTACCTGCGCCAACCACCAATTACCCAGCGCAAAGTGAAATAGAAAGGAATACACACTGTCGGAAGGAGTCTAAAGATGGAAAGAAGTCTAGTGCTGATTAAACCTGATGCCATGCAAAGAGGACTGGCCGGAACCATCATCTCTCGTCTTGAAAGACGAGGGCTTAAGATTGTGGCTATGAAGATGCTGCAAATGGACAAGGCCTTAGCCCAGCGGCATTATGCCGTACATCAAGGCAAAGCCTTCTTCAACGACCTGGTTGACTTTATCACCTCAAGTCCCATCATTGCCGCTGTTTTTGAAGGGGAAAAAGCCATAGAAGCCGTGCGACAAACAATGGGTGCCACTGACCCGGTCAAAGCCTCTCCCGGCAGCATCAGGGGCGATTTCGGACTGGATATTCAGCAGAACCTACTTCACGGCTCCGACTCAGCAGAAAGCGCCGAAAAGGAAATAAGCCTTTTCTTCACCCCAGAGGAGATTTTGGGTTAGCCAATTGCCAAATCCTAAACTCCAAGTCCGAAATCCTAAACAAATTTTAATGACCAAAATCCAAAACCTGACAGCAAGTAAATGAGATTCTTCACCAAGATGTAGTGACGAGGCTTTAGCCTCGTTCCTAGCCCAGATAATGCAACCCTAAAGGGTCGCAACTACACTTCTCGGGGCAGAGCCAGTAGTGTCATTCTGAGGGAACGGAGTGACCGAAGAATCTCTCGTAGACTCTTCGCTTCGCTCAGAGTGACAATTTAGCACTGCGGCTTACTGGATCCTGATTATCGGCGTGGCTTTATGCCACAAATCGTCTAACCGATAATAGTCTCGCTGTGATGGGGAGAAAATGTGGACTATGACTTCTCCTAAATCGAGGAGAATCCATCCTGAATCGGCAGTTCCTTCGATGTGGGAAGGAGATACACCGTCACGCTTCAGTTTTTCACGAACCTCCTGCCCGATAGCTTCAATCTGGCGGACGCTATCTCCACTGCAGATGACAAAATAGTCAGCAAAGGAGCAAACCTGTCTGGTATCCAGCGTAACAATATTGTCAGCCTGTTTATCTGAAGCAGCCTCCACCGACCGCCGCGCTACTTCTATCGATTGCAGAATTCACTCCTCCTGATCAGTACTGCTATGAAGTTACATAAACAATTATACCACATGCTAGACTAGATCCCGAATAGCTCTTCTCCGCAAATCCTCACCATGAGAGGAGAACTACTGCTATAACAAATGTAGCTGCGACCCTTTAGGGTCGCCTGGGGTAGGGTTGGGGCAGATTTCGTAGGGATAGACCTTCAGGTCTGTCCGAACTCGCATAGGTCTGAAGACCTGTTCCTACAATGTTTAACCTGTGTCAATCTATGTAGTATTTCAGACCATTTGCCAGTATAATTTCTACAGACAGCGTTATTGAGGGTAACATCATGGAAAAGCTGCTCACAGCCCCTACTTCATAAACCTCAATGCCAGAGAACCTGAGAAGCTAAAAGCCAGCCAGGAAAGAGTGTTCCAGACGGCCCGCATTGCTGCCCTCTGCGGCGCCACAAGCATCGTCTTCCACGCCGCCTTCTATCTCAATGACACACCAAGCAAAGTCTATGAACAGGTCAAGAAGCAACTTCAGCAGATAACCAGCCAGTTAAGAGCCAAAGGTAACCGCGTCTGGATGAGGCCTGAAGTCACCGGGAAAACCAGCCAGTTCGGCACCCTGGAAGAGGTGCTTGAGCTGAGCGCCGAAATAGAAATGGTAGCTCCATGTATAGATTTCGCTCACTGGTATGCCCGCACCGGCAAGTTCAATTCCTATGATGAATTTACTTTCACCCTCAAGCAAGTGGAAAGTAAGTTGGGCAGACAAGCCCTGGATAACATGCACATTCACGTCTCAGGCATAGCCTATGGCAAAAGTAGAGAAAGCAAGCACTTAAACCTCAGAGAGTCAGATTTCAACTACGTCGAGTTTATCCACGCCCTAAGCGATTACAACGTAAAGGGGCTGGTATCAGCGAAAGCTCCAACCTCGAGGAAGACGCCTTACTCTTACAACAGACCTACAGAGCTGCCCAACGAGGGAAACCTTAAATTCCAATTCCCAAATTCTAAACAAACCCAAATCTCCAAAAAATTCAAATGCCAAAAGCTAAAAGCCAAAATTACAGGTGAAAATGCAAAAATGTTATGGCTTGCTCTTCAGTGTCAGAATGGTTGAAATCTGTCCTTTTTGACTTTTGATTTGTCATTTTGCCTTTTCATATTTGACTTTTAATTTGACTGAGATTGCCACGGCACTACGTGCCTCGCAATGGCAGGCAATTGCTTTCGAAACTCTCTTTTTCCTATATTCACTGGCTTTTGATATAATATAGTGTGGAGAAAAATATGAAACCAAAGTGGTGGCAAGGTGGTTTATTCTACCTCCTGATATTGGTGGCCATATTAGCCTTGGCTTTCAGCTTTCTGCCGACTTCCAAGAAGCCTGAAAAAGTAGATTTCTACGCATTCGTCGAACAAGCCAAGCAAGGTGAGATCGATACTATTCAACAGGATGGAACCACCCTCATTGGCTTGAAGGACGATGAAAGGAAAATCGAGGCGTCCTTTGTGGGCAGCACCAAGGAACTTATGGACACTCTGAAAGAAGCTGGGATAACGCTCGGTGAAGGCGGTGTGAAATTCAATGTCAAAACTGGCGGCTTTGACTGGGGAGGAATATTAATAAGCTTCGTTCCCTTGCTCCTATTCGGCGCGCTGCTCTTTTTCCTCTTCCGTTCCGCCCGAGGTGCTAAT